>JASHQD010000135.1 GCA_030037755.1 Terriglobia bacterium | reverse complement strand
CCGTCGGACGTCGATTCGTTCACCGGTCCCATGCACAGGCCGTAGCCATGCGTATAGGTGAGGTGCTCGTTGATCCAGTTGCGGCTGGGGAGGCTGGCCGGATTCAGCTCGCGAGGCGAGAGCGACACCTGGCGGTAGCTGCCGTTGATCCAGTAGCGGTCGTTATCCACGCCCACAAAATCGTAGTAAGTCCGGATCTCCTGTAACTGCGCGAACGTGGTCAGCAGCGGGCCGTGGTCCCACAACCGGACGTTGCTCACCGTGGCCGCGTTCTGGCTCAAATCGCCGGCATTCAGGTCCTCGACCGCGGGAAATTCGTGTTCGTCGAAGCGATCGAGCGCATAGGCCTTGCGTGTGAAATCAATCGCGCGGGTGATATAGGGCCGTTCCTTGTCGAGTTCGTTTGGCGCCACGATCAGGCGCTGGACGATCTCGGGATAGATCGCGCCGCCGCCGATCCAGACCGCGACCAGCACCAGCAGCCCGTAAACCGCCGGGCGCAAGCGCCCGGTTCGCGCGCTCGAGAGCAACCCCAGGCCGACCAGGACGGTCAGCACGAGCAAGATCCAGAGCACCGGGAGAGTCGCGTGAATGTCCGTGTACCCGGCGCCGCTGATCAGCCCGCGCCCGGAGTAGAGCAGGTTGTACATCGAAAGCCGCGCCTGGTAGGCGAGCACGAAGAAGAAAAACGCGCCGATCACACACAAGTGAGCGCGAGCGGCAGGAAGCAGAGCCACCGAACGCGGCGTGATCGTGACGCCGCCCTTCAGCGCATAGACCACCGCGGTAAAGGCAAAGGAGACCAGGATGAGGGCCAGCGCCAGATCGTAGAGAAATCCAATGAACGGCAGCTTGAAAAGATAGAAGCCAACGTCGATGCCGAACAGCGGATCGGTCTGGCCAAGCGACACGGAGTGCGT
Organism: Terriglobia bacterium; assembly: GCA_030037755.1. Taxonomy (GTDB): domain Bacteria; phylum Acidobacteriota; class Terriglobia; order UBA7540; family UBA7540; genus Gp13-AA77. The sequence continues at coordinate 6,613 of JASHQD010000135.1, read as the reverse complement.
CGCCTGGAGATAATCGAAGCCGTGCCCGCCCGCCCATTCGCCGGCGGCCCAGGCCACCAGCACGACGCCCAGGGCGATCACGCGATCGAGAATCGAGGCGAAGCGCTCAAAGATCGGAAACTCGATGAGCTCACCATGAACCCTGTAGCCGTGTCTGCGGGCCAGGCTGCGCGCCAGGAGCACGTTGCCGCCCACGACAATCAGCATCGTGAGCGCCACCATGCTGCCCAGGTCGATCTGGGCCTTGAGCATGGTCCAGTAGATGATGCCGAAGCCTTCCTGCTTGAACCACAACCAATCGACGATCAGGTCCAATCCGCCCGAAAGCAGCGGAACGACAATCACCAGAAGGAAAATGAGAAGAAGAAGTAACCTGCCTAGACGGTCGGGCCTCACGCGGATCCCCTCCCATTTCATCTTTTCATAGCGGAGACAGGCTGTCAAAATCGGATCATCGCCGGTAGCGGTGTCATTTGGAGCGCGGACATGCCGCCCGCCACACGCACCGCGCATCCGGCGCTTATTCGGAGCGGGCAGGATGCCCGCGCTCCAAATGACACCAGCACCTAGTCGCGAAGGGGCCAATTTGCAGCTATTCTGGAGAAGACATGCCAACCTACACACCCACGGAACGCACTCAGGTGAAGCGGCTGCCCAAGCGAGCCGTCTATGACAAAGCGCAGGTGCACGCGATTCTCGACGAAGGATTCGTCTGCCACATTGGATTTGTAATGGATGGCCAGCCGTACGTGATTCCCACGCTCTACGCGCGCGCCGGCGAGCGGATCTATTTTCACGGGTCGGCCGCCAGCCGGATGCTGCGTTCCGCCGGCGACGGCGTTCAGGTCTGTCTCACGGTGACTCTGGTGGACGGATTCGTTCTGGCGCGCTCGGCCTTTCATCATTCCATGAACTACCGGTCGGTGGTCGTGCTCGGTTCGGCGCGCCTGGTGACCGACAACGCCGAGAAGCGCGAAGCCTTGCACCGGTTCACAAATCACATCGTGCCGGGACGGTGGGAGGAAGTGCGGCAGCCTACCGAGCAGGAACTGAAGGCGACCAGCGTCCTCGCGCTCGAGCTCAACGAAGTCTCGGCCAAGGTGCGCACCGGGCCGCCGCTCGACGATGAAGAGGACTACGCTTTGCCCATATGGGCCGGCGTAGTTCCGGTTCAAATGCATTTCGGAGAGCCTGTCCCTGACGGACGGGTGCCGCCGGGCGTCTATCCCGTCGATACGAACCGGCTTAGAAGCCGCGGCCGGAACGGAGCAGAGGGCTAGCCCATCACGGGTTCAGACGACGTTTTGTCCAGCGGAGTCTGGGTCTCGCATCGGGGTAAACAATTTTCGCTACGCTGATGAAGTCCGAATCGGGGGAATACCCTGACTTCACCCGATTTGACTCAGGCCGGAACCAGTGTTAAGTTGCGTGCATCGCGCAACGGGGGAGGCTGGTTCCGATGGCTCGAATCCGGTTCTTCACACACATACTGTATTCAACAGGCCGCGCCGGTCGTAGATGGATCCCGGCCGCGACAGTGGTGATGGTTTTTGCCCCCGTCTTTGTCTGGGGCCAGAGAAACGTCGCCGGGATAACGGGGAGTTGCACGATCAACGGCCAGGTCCGAACCGATGCAGGTGTAGCGGTTCGGAATGCCACGGTTCGATTGGAAACGCAGGAAGGAGAAATGGTCGATCAGAGGCCCGTAACCACTGCCGGACAATTCTTCTTCAGCGACATTCCGAAAGGCGACTACGCCCTGATTGTGTCAGCGGAAGGGTTCGAGACTTACCGGGAAGAAGTGAACATGCGCGACGGGCCGGACCGATACAATGTCTCCATCAGTCTGAGCCCGGCGGGGAATCTCGATCAGCCCCGGGCGGAAGCGCCGGCGCTCTCTGACGCGCAAGCGCCCCGGGAAGCGAAGCGGAACTACGATAAGGGTGTGAAGTCAATAGCGTCGCGCAGGTACGGCGACGCCCGCAAGCATCTTCAGTCCGCGGTCGACCTGTATCCGTGCTATGCGCGTGCCCAGACCAAGCTCGGATTGGTCGAAAGTCAGGAGAAGGACTATAAGGATGCCGAAACCGCATTTCGAAAGTCGATTTCCTGCGACGCCGGATACCTCGATGCCTACGTGGAAGTGGGGCAGCTTCTGAATGCCGAGGCGCGATTTGACGAAGCCGCATCGATTCTGCAACAGGGCCTCCGGCAATCCCCCGCATCATGGCGTTTCTATTTTGAATCCGGCGTGGCCCAGTACGGGTTAAGGCATTATGACGAGGCCGAGCGGCAGTTTGACAAGGCCAGGTCTCTCGCACCTGAAATGTCTGGCGAGCTGGACGTGAAGCTCGCCGACGTTTATCTGAAGCAGAACGCGTTTCAGAAAGCCTATGCGTCCATGCAGGACTATCTGAAACTGGAACCGGATGGGCGACTGGCGCCGCGTGTAAGGACCATCATGAAGCAGATGGAGTCAAGTGGTGTGGTGCAGGTCCAGGCGCCGGCATTTCAGGTGGCGACCAAGAATTAGCCGGGCGGCGCAAATCATGGGCAGCCAACGGCTGCGAACGCCCGGAACGACATGAATAGCGTTCTGAAACATCCTGTTAGTTTAGGAGGTGCTTTTCACATGTGCCGATCGCTGCCCGAATGCTGGAGGGCGCCGGCGGTCCGCAGCGGCCCGGCTCACAGCCTGTTGGCTTTGAGCCTGCTCGTCTGGCTGACAATCCCCCTTGGGGCGGCGGCACAGGTCGGAAGGGTGGCGAACCTGAACGGTCAAGTGCGCACCGACCAGGGCGTTGCCGTCAAGAACGCTACGGTACGGCTGGAAACCGAGGAGGGGGAACTCGTGGACCAGAAGCCGGTGACGACTGCCGGCCAGTTTTTCTTTACCAACATTCCGAAGGCACGATACATGCTGACGGTTACTGCCGATGGTTTTGAGACCTACCGCGAACCGCTGAACATGGCGGAAGGGGCTGATCAATACGAGGCTTCGGTCACCCTCATTCCGGCCCGCAAACTGCCCCAGGCCGAAACGGAGCCGCCTGCGCTCTCCGACGGGCAGGCTCCGAAGGACGCCCGGCACGATTACGAGAAGGCCGAGAAAGCGATCGCCTCGCACAAGTACGGTGATGCGCGCAAGCAACTCCAGGCCGCGGTCGGCGAATATCCGTGTTATGCGCGGGCTCAGACCAAGCTTGGACTGGTGATGAGCCAGGAGAAGGATTACAAGGACGCCGAGACGGCATTCCGAAAGTCGATTTCCTGTGATGGGGGATACCTGGACGCCTACCTGGAACTGGGACAGCTCCTGAACGCCGAGAAGCGGTTCGGGGAATCCGAACCCGTCCTCGAGGCGGGCCTGCGGCAGTCGCCCGCTTCCTGGCAGTTCTATTATGAGGCGGGCGTGGCTGAATACGGACTCATGCACTACGATCAAGCCAAGGAAGAGCTGGAGAAGGCCAAGTCTCTCACGTCTCAGCCGTCTGCCGACCTGGACGTCAAGCTGGCCGACGTTTATGTGAAAGAACACTCCTTCGAGAAAGCCTACGCCTCCATGCAGGATTATCTGAAGCTCGAGCCCGATGGCCCGCTGGCGCCGCGCATCAAGGCCATCATGAAACAGATGGAGTCGAGCGGCGCTGTGCAGGCTCAATCGCCGGCCTTTCCTCAGCAGAATTGAGCCCTCCTGCGGCTGACTTCGACCGCACTTTCCGCATCACACGAATTTGCGCGCCCCATCCGGGCGCTGCTATGCTCTTCATATCAATGCCACGAACGCCGCAGCTTTGTTTGTCGCCTGGTTTGAGGCGGTCGCTCGCCCGGACAGGCAAATCGTTTCTCATTCCGTTGATGCTGATTGCCACGGCCGTCCTGGGCGTTGGCCCAAGCCGCGCTCAGACGCGGGCGCCGGCTGCTTCCGGTAGTGCGCCACTTCAGGCGCATGTTCCGCCCGAAGCCCAGCAATTGGCCGCTCAGGCGCAGGACGCCGTGAACCACGGCGATTACCAGAGGGCGATCGATGCTTACCAGAAGCTGGCCAAGCTGGTCCCCAACGTCCCTGAGATCCACGCCGATCTCGCCACTGCATATTATTCAGCGGGACGTTTGGACGAGGCGGCGGCCGAAGCGCGGACTGCGCTCAAGGCAAAGCCGACATTGACCACGTCGCGCTACGTGCTCGAGACCAGCCTGGCCGAGAGCGGTCATTGTCCCGATACCATTTCCGACATCGAAAAGGACTATCCGCGAGCGGGCGTGGGTCCGCTGAAGCTGGCGCTTGGGATTGACGGCTTCCGCTGCAGTATGGGCGGCGGCGAGACGGACCGGGCGCTGGAGTTCGCCCGCTGGCTGAATCACGACTACCCTGACAATCCCGAGGTTCTTTACCTGAGCGCGCATTTCTACTCCGATCTCTCGGACGATGCTTCGCAGCGCCTGCTTGCGAAAGCGCCGGGATCGTCTCAAGCGCACCAGATGAGCGCCGAAGTGCTGGAAATGCAGGGTAAGACGAAAGACGCCATCGACGAGTACCGGAAAGTGCTGGCCATGAATCCCCGGGTTCCCGGCATTCACTTCGAAATCGGACATCTGCTGCTCGCGGGCCAGCCTACACCGGAGGCTCTGGCGCAGGCCAGGAACGAGTTTGAAGAAGAGCTGAAAATCGATCCCAACAATCCCGGAGCCGAGGGCGAACTCGGTGAAATGTCCTGGCAGGCGCGTAATTGGGACGATGCGATCACGCACTTTCGCGCTGCATTGAGGATCGATCCCGGCAACGAGGCGGCTCTGGTCGGCCTGGGCAAGTCGCTGCTGTCTGCGGGACGCGCCTCCGAGGCGCTGGGCCCGCTGCAAATGGCCGTGAAGATGGCGCCCGACGATCCCACGGCCCACTATCAGTTGTCTTTTGCGTATCGTCATCTCGGCCGGGCCGCCGATGCCGACAAGGAAATGGCCGCGTACCGGCGCGCTTACGATCAGGTTCAGCAAGCGAATCAGGCCACGCGCTCAGGACTCGGGGGCGACATGACCGCCAAGCCGTGAGGCGAATCAAGTTAGAAGTCAGAAGTCAGAAGTCAGAAGTCAGAAGTCAGAATCCGGAATCCGGAATCAATCCGGAAGCAGAAGCCACAATTTAGAAGGTGAAAGCCATGGCTTTGCCGGTTTCTGCCTTGTGATTTCCGGCTTCTGACTTCTGACTTCTGACTTCTGATTTCCGGCTTCTGACTTCTTTAAAGATGACCCGCAGGTCCTTCCTTCATTCCACGCTTGGCGCTGCCGGTCTGGTTAGCGGAGCGCGTATTCTGACCGCCCAGGGCATGCGGTCGCGCGGCGTGAAGCCGTCGCCGCGTCCGAAATTCTCGGGCAAACCCTGGCCGGTCACGTTCAAGAGCATCGCCACGGATGCCGGCTTGGCCGCACCTGTGATCTACGGCGAGGAGTACGTCAAGCGCTACATTTTTGAGGCGAACGGGCCCGGTATCGCGTTTTACGACTACGATCACGACGGCTGGCTCGATATCTTCGTGCCCAGCGGCACTCATCTCGAGGGCTTTCCGACCGGCCAGGCGCCGACGAATCGTCTTTATCGCAACAATCGCAACGGCACCTTCACCGACGTCACCGAGAAATCCGGGCTGAAGCGGACCGGCTGGTGCACGGGAGTGTGCGTCGGCGATTACGATAACGACGGCCACGACGATCTCTTCCTGACCTACTACGGCCAGAACGTTCTCTATCACAATAACGGCGATGGCACGTTCACCGATGTGACCGGCAAGGCGGGACTCACCGAAACGCGCACGCGCTACTCAACCGGCTGTACGTTTGTGGATTACGATCGCGACGGCCGCCTCGATCTGTTCGTAGCGCGCTACATCGACCTTGACCTCGCCAAAACGCCGGTGGGTGGCGCCAGCCGGTTCTGCCAGTATCGTGAAGTGCCGGTGAATTGCGGACCGCTTGGCCTGCCCAAGGAGACATGTTCGCTCTATCGCAACAACGGCGACGGGACGTTCACCGAGGTCACCGAGAAGGCGGGTATTCTCAAGGCAGGGCCGCGCTGGAGCCTGGGCGCGGTCGCATTCGATTACAACAACGACGGCTGGCCCGACATTTTCGTGGCGTGCGACTCGACGCCCAATCTGCTCTTTCGCAACAATCACGACGGCACATTCACCGAGACCGGCACCGAATCCGGATGCGGCCTGAGCGGTGACGGCCAGGAGCAGGCCAACATGGGCATTGGGCTCGGCGATTACGACGCCGACGGCTTTTTCGATCTGTATCTCACGCACTTCAGCGGTGACGTTCCCGCGCTTTATCACAGCGCCCGGGGAGAATTCTTCGACGACGCGACCTATGCCGCCGGATTGGCCGTGAATACGCAATATGTCGGCTGGGGCGTGGATTTCGTGGACCTCGACAACGACGGCTGGCTCGACCTGTTCGAGGTGACGGGCACCGTCTATCCCGAGGTTGAGAAGGTGTACAAGGATTACCCCTACCGCACCCAGCGCGTGGTATACCGCAATCTCCAGAACGGCACTTTCGAAGAGGTCTCAGACCTGTGCGGCCCGGCGGTTCTGGAGCATCATTCGAGCCGCGG
>JASHQD010000134.1 GCA_030037755.1 Terriglobia bacterium | reverse complement strand
AAGTACACGACGCTTGGAGAGCTGTGGTATGGCGGCGGTTGCTGCCGTTTTGAGCGACGGGAATGACCGCACGGGGGAACAGGCCCGATGCTGCCAGCGATGACGCGCAGGCCCTCCATGATCGCCAGGAAGGGCACTTCAGGACGCTCATTGCCAAGCCACGGTCCGAAAGGTGATACCCTACACCTGATAAACATCCGTTTCAGGAAGGGGGCGTCGCCAATGCACCTCAAGGCCGTTCCGTCAAATGGTGGCGGTTCGCTGTTTCTTACCTTTTCGAGCGAGAGCGGCGCAACCGTCAAGTTGGTGGTAGCGTTTCCGGCGCGTGGCGCGGGTCTCGGGTCCCCCCTAATCACAGCGCCGTTCTGGGTCGATTCTTCCCAGCCCAAGAGATTCGACGTGACTGCGGGGTTTTCCCAGCTTTTCCATCCAGCCGGACGGGGCTTCGGTGAGGTTAGGGTGGTGCTCTCGATAGGCAGCGAGGAGTCGCAGTCGGGAATGTACCGGATCTCGTGGGAGAATGGCGCGTTTGTCAAGTTCGAGGCGGTGTAGCCGTTTCTCGATTGAGGTCCTTGACGTTGCAAGGTGGGAAAAAAGACGGTATCGTGACCGTGTAGACCGTACTCCATTTGTCCTCCATTGAGAGGAAGTCTCGGAGCACGACCTTGGAAACAGGAGGTTTATAACGCGCCGAAAATCAATGCCATAGACCTTATGTTCTGTATTCTCAATCTATGGTCAATTTCCCAAGGTAGCAGTCGATTGGGCGGCGATCCGAACAGCACCCAGAGGGACGCCGCCAGTGCAGTGCTCAGCGATAAATCCCAACCCACAATCCAACCCACACCGCTTGGTGTCTTATATGACTTCCGCGTACTTTGGCAGTCCCCGCGGTCTTGTAAGTTGTCGTAAAATCAAGTCATGTTAGATTGACACGGTAAAGGTCAACGGTTGGAGTCGTGTTCACGGCTAGATTCCAGCGTGCAATAGCGTGCAATGGTCTACGGTATCGGTGGTATCACGGGCATTGTGGGCAATGTAGAATCTGTAAGTTGCAGATTCTGCGGAGCGATTGGCGGTCCGACTCCCCCCGCCTCCACGCTCAACTACACATTTTAAGCAACTTATATCGTAATGCCCGGCCCAGGGGATTGTCCTTGACGGTTGTTCGCGCATGCTCAATGCTGCAGCGAGGACCTATTCGTGCGTTGTTCTAGCTTGGCGATCTTTTCCTCGCTCGCGGGAAAGGCTCTTCTCGCACGAAGAGACCCTGCGGAGAACCGGGGGTGGAGGATGTTCTGGGGTGAGGCTGCCGAGCTGATGGGTAAACCAGCGCCCCCGGCTGCCGCTCGAGGCTCACGCTGAGCCTGGACGCGCGGTAGAGGCGCCGGACGACGAATCGGACGTTGGCCGGCCGCTCAGCAACTTGACGCGTAGTATTCTACCCACGCAAGTGTCCAATTGCGCTCACGATTGGCAGTAGAGAAATCTGACACGGGCGACTGGCCCCGGCTCGCGATTTAGACGGCTGTGTGTAGTTGCCTGGACTCCGACGCTCGATCAAGCCACTGTGCCTGTGGCGTAACTGGAATCGCCCACTTCTGCGTGGCGCGCGTTTCCTTGATCCTCGGTTTTTCGGTAAGTTGCGTGGAATCGGTGGGGGCTGAAATTCCGACTCCCTCCGCCTTCAAGTAATTAATTCTGCAGTACTTAATTCAAGCTAAAGCTCCTCGGCGTCCTGCCCACACCGGTCCCACCTGCAAATGTAAGTTCGCGCATTCGAATTGAAGCAAAGTGAACCGTGCCAGATCGCCTGACAGGTTTCAGCGCGAAGCGTGACCGAGGCTACACGTTTCTCTTGGTGAGGGAATCTCACACTCTAGTCACACCAGCAGGAAGGTCCAACGGATGATTGTCTTGAACGCGGATCTTCAGGGCCTCGCGGGCCCGGACCTCAAACCGTACCTGCCCACCTGTGAACTCGACGTGTCGGATCTCGGCAGGCCGGTCAGCCTTCAAGAGCAATCTCCCGTCTCGAATGACTTCGAGTCCGTCGACGCCTTGTGTGACATCGTACAGCGATCCGCCGACGAAATAGCGCCGGATACTGGCGGGTGCCACGGGCTCGAGATTGCCAAAACGCAATCCATGCCACGGGTTGACGTCGATCAGTTCCTCGATGGCAAGCAACGCCATCAGCGCACCCCAGGTGTAGTGCGGGTCGCTTTGGCCTGTTCCCTGGCCGGTAATGGCGCTGAAATTCTCATGCGACTCGCCTTTGTCGCGCCACGCGGTCAAGAACATCTTCGCGGAAGACTCCGCCAGCAATCGCGCCTCATGGTCCCATTCGTAGAGCTTTAGGCCCTGGTAGCACAGCCAGTTGTGCGGCGGCCACACTTTGCCGCGCCAGTAGTCCTGTTGGGGAAACAGCGGATCGTCACGACTGATCGTGGGCAGGATCCACTCTCCGGCAAACTTCCTGGGATCGTGAAACATTGTTCGCAATGATTCGGCCTGCTCGTGGGTTGCGACCTTGCCGAGGAGCGAGAAGAATATGTCAGGACCTATCTGCGGAAAGAAAGGTTCTCCCACAGAGTTATCCCAATGGCGATTGTAATAGCAACCACGCGACGGATCCCACAGCAGGCGATTGATCGTCTCAACCATGCGCCGGTGCTCGGCACTGAGAGCTGCGGCATCCTGGTGCCGGTCCAACTCGTTAGCCATCCAGGCCAGAATCCAACAATCCAAGGCATACAGGCAGTTGCGCTCGACCGTGTCCTGCTCGATCGTCTGCGTGTGCTCGTTGTAGCGTGCCACGTGCCACCATTGCGGACTGTCGTCGTTCGATTCAAAATACGCCGTTTGCTCCCGGTTGTCGTAAGGGATCTCCTCGGGGTAATTTGCGCCGAGCTCAAGCAGACCATTCTTATTGCCGTCGCGCCACGGTTGCCCGTCCCCGCGGTCCGCAAACCACCAGCGCTGGTTTTTCAGGAGACGCGGGTAGATTTCTTCGAGAAAGGCCCGGTTGGGGCGACGAAGGTAAACTTTGGCTGTTAGCAGACTTCCGATGGGATACTGCGTGTGACCCCAGGCGACGGGAAATATCCAACGGTCCGGGTGCACTGGCCACTCGCCATACTGGCAGAACATCCCTTGGTCGTTTTGCCAGGACGTAATGTCGCGAATCAGATCGTAAGACTTTCCTTCGTCTTCCTGGCAAACCAGCAGGGCGCTGAAAAAGCTGTCCCACAAAAAGTCCGGAGCCGAGTTGTTGGACTGCGCCCATTTGCGGCTGACGCTCACGTACGTCCTACGCCGCGATGGCGTGTAGACCTCGCTCCATTCGAGGTTGTCATTGATCGCGGCCGGCGCGTCGGCCAGCCAACCTGCGCCTTCGGGCCTCGACCTCAAGTAGCGCTCCCGGTTTCCCTCCAGCAATTCGTCGATTCTTCCCGGTGCCAGCCAGGCTCTCGATGCAGACTCGAGCGGCGTGTAGCTTTGGCCCTGCCTGCCGCAGAAATAGAGCCTTTGAACCCTATGAAAGTATCCGTGCCAGCGCACCGCGCCCGTCCCATCCACATCATCGGGCGCCTGGCTCAAAGCCAGCACCCAGCGCATGCCGTCGCGTGTTCCAGGAATCCACGATCGGCCGCGCAAGAAGCGCCGCTCCGGACCCTCCGAATAGAGTACGGAGAACTTTGGAGGCGCAGCATCCCATGGTATATAGCCTTGCAGCACCAAAGCCGCAGGTTCGGATTGTGTGAGGCGTCCCACAATTTCGTTCTCCTGCGTCTGTGCCCACTCGTACGTCACCTCGGGCCCTCGATCGGGCATCTGCCAGACCAGGCGGGCGTAAGAATTATCCGAAGCTTTTGGTCCGACGAACTTCCACCAGCCGGCGACCCCCGGACTGCCGGCCTGCTCCTCGCCGGCCCAGCCTGACCACCACTTATCGAAATGGCTCGCACAGAACTCAGCCCGTCTCGAAGACGGCGCGTCCTTCAACCACGCATCGGGAAGCGAAAGGGTCCGGAAAGCGAAGATGTCGGTGTCATCGGCTACAAAGACGCTGCCCGACCAACCATCGGGCGCCAGTGGACCAACTCGCCAGTTCTGTGTGTTGCGCAGTCGTTGCCAAAGCTTGAGAGGATCCTCGCCGCTCATGGTTGCGAAGCCGAGCAAGCGATAGATTTCCTGCCGGTCGATTTCGAGATCATCGGGGCGGACATCGGGGGGATGGGCGGTCGCAAGGGACCGGCTGGATTCAGCCGTAGTAACCGGGTCAGCCTTAAGATCCACCATCGTGAGTCGCGCTTTGACGCGCGCAACGTTTGTCCACAGTGCGGTGGCCGCGGTTCCGGCCCACTTTACAAAACCACGTCTGGTCAGAAATCTGCATCTCCTTTCCGAGCGCTGCCTTCCCGAATATCGCAGCCACACACGAATGTCAACCAAAGCTCGGAGTGGGAATTGTCCGGGCCGGGCCGGCTGCCGAGGCCGCGGCGTGCGGCGAGACCTGTAGATTGATGAAAGGGCTGGAGCACGGAGGCTAGATACGGCACCACTAGCGCCTGGCCCCGAGCTCGCCCCTCGGTCGCGCGCGGTGAGCCAAACTGGGGCAAATCGGCCAATCGCCAGACTCGCCCCGCCTCTCAGGCAGGGATCCCGCGAACCTATTCGATAACGTGAAAGGCGTCGCCATCGTTCACGGGCTTGACACCGGGCGCGCTGGCTTGAAAGCGGATCAATCGCTGGTGGACGGGTTGACCCAGCCACTGGTCCCAAACCTGTATGCCCTTCGAGTCTTGGGAGACGTAAATGGCGGCGTGCGACGTGCCGTTGCGGCTATTCGTGTAGCTGCCTGCCGCGTCGAAGGTAGCGATGGCGGTTCCAGCAGCCAGCTCTCGCTCATTCCTTACGCGATTCCCGCGCTTCCAGGTACTCGTGTGTGGGGCGCGGCTGGCTTCCTGAACGAAGGCGACACAGTGACCTGTTCCTATCACTCTTCCGTTGTGAAGGTGAGGATTTTGGGCCATGTATGGCATCACGGTTCTCCTTCATAGATCTCTGCCTCCCGCAACCTGGGCAGGGCAGTCGCTAACTGAGGATCTTCTCATCTAGGCCGCGGAGAGTTGCTGCCCAGCGTTCAGCGCTTGTTCTTGCCCGGACAGCGGGGTCTTAACGACCTGTTTGACGTCCACGCCTTTGTAGACCAGGTGGTATCCGACCTTCTGGGCCGCGTAATTGGCGATCACATTCCCAAGGAATGTTAGGAGCGCTGCGAGGCTCGGAATGGCGATATGAATGCTATATCCGCCTCCGACAGCGTGAGCGGCTGCAATATCAATTCCCGCTGCCCCGAGAGTCGCGCTGAGGAGCGAGAGGGACTTGAGCAGCTTGTCCTTTCCCGCCTCCACCCACGGAACCTTCGAGCTTCCCTTGAGCTTTTCGATCATCCACACGCAGAGAGCGTTGAGCGCTACGTAGTTGACCGTCTGTGGTGCATGTGTTGCCAGAACGTCTGTCATTGGTTTGCTCCTTCTCCGGCACGGCGTGATCGGCAGCCTAATTGCCGTTGCCGTACGTCGCGAATCTCGAGAGCATACGCCGAGGCTATCCCCTGAACGAATGCGGCACAATTGCAGTCCTATTACTTTACCGTCTGAAACCCGGAGGCTCGAGCCACGCAAGGCTCCGAGTTCCGCTTTCCGTGCGCCTTGCGTGATCGGTCAGCTTCAGGATCAAAGTGGCGCGGCCGCTCGGCCATCCAGCTTCCCAAGGGGGTTACGAATTCGTTTCTGGCTTCAGATCTCTCAGCCACTCCGGTAACGGCTTCGGCTTTACCGCATATTCCCAATAGAACCTCAACAACGAGATTGCTTGCCGAGTAAGTCCGTATTCCTCGAATTGCGTTTTAATCGCCTCCAGAGAACCAACAAGAATGGTCTGAGGATTACTAGGGCGCACGATGAACTTGCCCGCGAACTGTCGCCAAGTGCCATCGATGATCCATGTTTGGCCACCGATCGTTTTCCAGGCGAAGGCATGCTGTCCACCCATGCCAGGGACGTCTTGCTTTCTGTCGATGGATCTGCCTTCCACATACCCGGCCAGCTCTGCTGCAACGTAGTCACAGGCACCCACCGAGCTGTTTCTCCTTGCCCTGTCCAACCAACCGTTCAAGTCTTCGGGCGTGGGGGCGGCTGGCACTGTGGGTTGAGAAGGAACAGCCCTTACGTCGAGGTAGTGTGCGTTCGATGCCTGGACCAATATCAAACCTCGAGCAATGGCCATCATGGCGTTCATATCCTCATTCAGGTTCACCAACTGTGCCAGTTCTGTTCCATCCCAGCGCCCCGGATTGTAATAGGCGTTGAGATACGCCTTAATCGCCTCCCCTGTCAGCCGTACCTGTTCGGGCCTCGGATCGTCCCCAGGCTGCAGCTGCCCGGAGGACAGAGCGTCGACGCGATTTCGTTCCAACCGGTCCACAGGGGCGCGGAGAACTCTCTGTTTGATTCTTGCGAAAAACTTGCCGAACGAATCGCCCATTTGACGGCCTCCTTATCGGCTCCGACTTCCGATCCCGGCGTAAGGACGTGTGTACAGTTGAAACAAAGCCCGGACACACCTCACGGCTTGCTGTTGCCATCCCAAATGCTGACCACTCGGCTTGGGGTGTTGTTGGTGGGAACGGGAGTGAATGCCTGGTTGTACAGTTTCAGCATCTCTGCGTCTCTCTTCTGGACGAGATCGGCGAGCAGCACGTGACGTTTGTTCTCAAGCGCGAGCCGGTGGTTCTCAAGAGCTGCGCGCCTGTTCGCCAAACGTTTCGAGATATTCTCCTCGGCCTGCAGGCCTTTGGCATAGCCATCAAGCGCCCAACCTTCGCCAATCAAAGCGTCTACCACCACGTCTTCGCTGCGCATTCCGATCGTCTTCGCTGAGATGATGACCCCGGGTACGGTAAACCCGGAGCTTTTGTTTTTCTCAGTCGCAACGATAAAGGTGGAAGTGAAGTCGCGATTGACAGCGCAACGGTGAGAATGGTCTGTGCCAGCCGTCCCAACCTTGACGATGAACCCTTTCTTCGTTGCGTTCGCGCCCATTGGCGAAAGGTCGCTGTTCCCGGTGTAATCGCGAATTGCGGAGATCTCCCGGACAATGGTCGCAGCCACATCCTGACGGTAGTCTTCATTGACCACGCTTTCGAGTAGCTCCGGAAGCTCGTATAAAGCCACTTCACGCACAGGGCCGATGCCGTCGGTGTAACCGATGCGGACGTCCACCAGGTGGAGCAGCGTGATCATCTCCTGGTTCATTTGGCAGAAGACGAAATTGAGCGTGCGGCCCACGTTAATGTTCTCGATTTCGCGCACGATTTCGTTGCTTTCCTCCAGGCTCCTGGTGGTTTCGGAGGTGGTGTCAATCTGTACGTTGCGGTTCGCAGAGGCCTTGGCAGCGTGCTTGGCAGTAGCATTGGAAACCGACTTCGCAAACTCCTCCCGCGCGGAATTGGTGGAACCCTCAAATCCGGCCTCTCCGCTGGCAGAGCCCCACCCCCAGGAGCCGCTGGCCTGCACCGAGGCATGGTAGGAAAGCTCGTCGCTGCTCGAAGACTGCTTCGACTTTTCCTCGGCGAGTGAACTTTCGAACTCGTTGGCGCTCTCCGTCGAATAGGAATCCAGGATGGATTGGGACTGCTTGGTGCTGATTGCCGTCTTGGAAGCGGTTCGAATCGTCAGCTTGGTCTTCTCTCCGGGCAGCAGCGAGAAAGTCTTCACCACGCGGCCCACACCGTAGCTTCCGAGAAAGGAGGAGAGCTGATATTCCTCCACGAGTAACAACTGGGGCCGGACCGTCGGCGGAGGGCTGGGAACGAAATCGTATTCCGTCTCGCCCGAAAAAGCCCGACGCAGGATCAGGTTGTATCCCCGCTTGTAGAATGCCAGGAAGGTAGTTTCCTCCAACCTATCCGGTTTTGTGGTGGTTCCCGTCGGGACTGCCGATGCCGTCGTTGCTCCTGAGGCGCCCTGCGAGGTTGCAGCCGCTCCTGACGCAGCCTGCGACGTTCCGCCCGCTTTCGGCTTTGCAAAGCCGTTCGGACCCACGATGGCGATGGCCGCCTCTTTGCGCTCCCTTTGACTCATGACGGGCGGCACCAGCGGGAAGACCAGGGGGTCAAAAAACCCGGTTTCCTTCGCTGCCTGCAGAGCTGCCTTCACGGCCTCATCATCGGCGCGCCGCGCCAGCCGTTCGACGCCACCGAGAGGAGTTGGCTCACAATTCCAGCTCGCTGTCCCCATGATCGTACCGTGATACCCGCGCACCTCGCGGGCTCGAGTGCCCTCTCCATCGTTGAGTCTCCAGCAGGCGCCCAGTTCTCCTGGTGCGCCGGAGGGCTGGCTCTCCCACATGCTGCCTCTGATTTGCTGCTCGCTGCGAGCCATCGTCCAGACGCGCACTTCGGCGATCTGACCCCTGAAGAAGGAATCCATCCTCCGCGCATTCGGGTCTTCATTTCTCTGTGCACCGATATACCAGTCAGCGGCCAGCGTCATGGGCCCGAAGTCCCCCGTCCTGGCGGGCGCGAGAGCGCTCCCATTGCGGTACAGCCTGTATGTCTTGTCGGTGGCGTTGTACACACCCGCGACGTGCACCCAAACCCCGAGGTCCTCGTTTCTGACGGGCAGATGTTGGTGTGGCCCGGCGCCTGTAGCGTTCACCCCGTCCCAGGAGCCGAACTCGAATCCGCCATTGAAAATCTTTAGGAATACCGCCGGACCCGAACTCTTGTCGGCGGGGGCCTGGCCGTGCGCGACGATGGACTGCTCCAGTGCCTCCAGATTTTCGATCTTGACCCAGGCCTCGATCGTCAGGCTTGCAACGTCGCGTCCCTGAAGCTGGGGTGGGTTGCCGCATTTAACGTAAGTCGTCTTGCCATCGAACGTCAATACACGGCTCTGCCCCGGGCGCTCAACGAAGACACTCGCATCTCCCTCGGGGTTGAGTGGGCGTGGACTGCGTTTCCATTCCGACTGCCCCTTCACCGTTCCGTGAGAACGGTTCAGCGAGTAATCGCGCGCCTGGCTCCCGCTCCCGTCGGTGAGCCGCCAAAGCGCGCCGAGTTGTCCGGCGCTGGCCGGCACGGTCTCGTGCATGTTGGCTGCGATCTCCGTGGCCGTGCGCGCCACGGTCCAGATCCTTACCTCGGCGATGGCTCCTTTGAAAAATCGGCTCATCCTGCTGGCGGACGGGTCGAGGTCGAGCGCTGCTCCGATGAACCAACTTGCATTGAGCGCCATGGGTGCGACATTCGCCTTCTCGGTCGCGAGCAAGAAGCCGTTTTTGTACAACCTGTAGGTTTGATCGCCCTGGTTGTAAACGCCCGCGAGGTGGACCCACGCGCCAAGGTCCTCGCTCCCGATTTTGAGTTCACTGCGTCCCTTCAGGCCATAATCCTTTAGCCCGTCCCACGTGCCGAACTGCCAGCCACCATCTACCATTCGCAGGAAAACCTCGCCCATACGCTCCTTGTCCTTGCTCTTCGAGCGTTCCTGACCGTGAGCGATAATCTGCTGCCAGCCGTTGACGGTCTCGGCCTTGACCCAGGCTTCGATCGTGATGCTGTTTCCATCGCCGCGATTCAATTGCTCGGGGTTGCCACAGTCAACGTAGGTGCCCTTGCCGTCGAACTCCAGGAAGGTACTCGCGGGTTTCCCGAAGTCGATCGCAATCAGGTTCTTGCCGCTGTATGAGGTCGGCTCCGGCAGGCTGTGCGAAAGTACGGCGACGTATCCGGTTCCTTCCTTGCCTTTGATGAACCGCTCGGGTTCGTCACTCTTCAACTTTCCATCCTGGGGTTGAAGCGGAGTGAGGGGGATCGCCACCGGTTGATACAGGATCGGATTGACGGTCAGCGCGCCTGAGCCGTTACCCTGCCCGGACCCTTGCGCAAGATCGAGATCGGCTTCCACCCGATTTGACTCACTCTGAACTTTCGGCATACGCCCTCCCAATTCTGGCCGACTCGTGGCCCGCCAGACTGTTTTTTGCTCCACTCACGTATGTGACTTTTCCGGCCGGATTCCCTCATGCGGAATAAAAAAATGTGCGGACCTGAGGGACGGCAGCGCGACCTGCCGGAAGACCGTTGTTCGTATATAATCCTGGGTCACCGTTTCTAGTTAGAATGTGAAGGTTGATTGGTTCGATCGCAGCAACCAGGGCAAGAAGCAGCAATAAGCATTCCGCAACCGGCGTTAGGCGTGGAATCGTCCCGTGCAACTCCAGCCGCAAGACGTGACCAGGCTTCTCCAGCAGTGGAAGGATGGCGATCGTACCGCCCTTGACGAGCTGATCCCAGTCGTTTACGACGAACTCCGGAGATTGGCGGCGATTTCCCTGCAAGCTGAGAGGCGCGACCACACCCTGCGAACGACTGCCCTGGTTCACGAGGCTTACGTGCGCCTGGTGGGGGCCGACATTCAGTGGCAGGATCGCGCTCACTTCTATGCGGTGGCCGCCCGGGTGTTACGGCGCGTGCTGGTAGAGTACGCCAGAATGCACAATCGGGAAAAGCGCGGTGGCGGCGAACAACCTGTGCCGTTCGATGAAGCGCTGCACGGGGCGATCATGGTGGGACCCGGTGCAGCGTCGATGGTGGTCGAACTTGATGAGGCTCTTGAACGCCTGGCGGCGCTCGACCCGCGCAAGAGCGACGTGCTGCAACTGCTTTATTTCGGCGGACTGACCTACGACGAAACAGCCGCCGCGCTCAGCATTTCTCCCGCGACCGTTCATCGTGAACTGAAACTCGCCAAGGCCTGGCTGTACCGGGAATTGTCACCGAGTCAGGCGCCGAATCAGTGAAGGTGAAGACGCATGGACCCGGCCGATCGCTGGCAGCGGATCGAGGAATTGTTCTACGCTGCGCTTAATCTCGACCCTCAGGCGCGTCCCGACTACCTTCGGCTCCAATGCGGTGTGGATGGCGACCTGTTGAATGAAGTTGAGTCACTGCTCAATTCTACGGACAAGTCGATCCCATTCGCTCGTATCGCCGTCTCCCACGTAGCCCGTCAGCAGAGCGGCGAACTGCCGCGTACGGACAAACGCGTCGGCGCTTACCAACTTCTCAAGTTGCTGGGCGAGGGAGGAATGGGGGCGGTGTATCTGGCGGCGCGCGCCGACGAAGCTTATGAGCAGCAAGTGGCGATCAAGCTGATGCGCCCCGGCTTCGGCCCTTCCCAGGGCATGCTCTTGAGATTCAGCGCCGAGCGCCAGATCCTGGCAAATCTCAATCACCCAGGCATCGCCCGCCTCCTCGACGGCGGCATAACCAGCGACGGCGTGCCTTACCTGGTGATGGAGTATGTGAACGGCGTCCGGATCGATGACTATTGCCGCGCCCACCGTCTGTCGATCGATAACCGTCTCAGGCTCTTTCGCAGCGCTTGTGCGGCCGTGGAGTATGCCCACAAGCATCTGGTGGTTCATCGCGACATAAAGCCCGCCAACATTCTGGTCAGCGCGGAAGGCGCACCGACGCTGCTGGACTTCGGAATCGCCAAGCTGCTCGATACGGAGACGGGGCGCCTGACCACGCAAACCAGCGAACGGTTCATGACTCCGGAATACGCAAGCCCGGAACAGACGTGCGGAAATCAGATCACGACGGCGACCGACGTCTACGCGCTTGGTGTTGTGCTGTTCGAACTGTTGACGGGGAGGCGTCCGTTTCAGTTTCAGGGCAAGAGTCCGATGGAGGTGGCGCAAACCATCTGCGGAGAAGATCCGGAGCCGCCGAGCCACGCGGTCGCAAGAGACTCAAGCGCGGACGCTCACGCTACGGCCCGAATACTGCGGGGCGACCTCGATAACATCGTGCTCATGGCCATGCGCAAGGAGCCCTCACTGCGCTACACGTCCGTGGCGGCGCTCTCCGCGGATGTCGAGGCGTATCTCACGGGACACTCGGTTCAGGCGCGCACCGGCACCTGGCGCTATCGCGGGGGCAAGTTTGTGCGGCGGCACAAGGCGGCCGTGACGATCGCCGTCCTGGGTGTTCTGGCGATGATCGGTTTTGGCACGGGGATGGCTTTGTTGGCACGGCGGGCGACGAATGAGCGCCGGATTGCCGACCAGCAGCGCCAGGCGGCCCAACGCGAGGCAGATTTTCTCACGGGTATTTTCGACGCCGCTACACCGCAATCAGCTAAGGGCAGCCCGGTCACCACGCGCGAGCTTCTGGATCAGAGTGCAAAACGCATCGACAAGGAGCTGGCCGGTGCTCCAGACGTGCAAGCGACCCTTCTCTACAACCTCGCCGACGCCTACGAACAGCTCGGACTGAACGCGCAGGCCCAACCCCTGCTGGAACGGTCTTATAACCTGCGACGCAAACTGTTTGGCGACCGGAATCTCGACGTCGCCAATGCCGCCGACGCTCTCGCCCATGCCTACCAGGAAGAGGGCCACTACGCAAAAGCCGATGGGCTATTTCGGCAAGCTCTGCAGACGGCCCAGTCGTCGCCGGGCGACAGCACCCAGGTTGTGGCCAAAATGCTAACCGACCTGGGATTTTGTCTGTGGCTGGAAAGTCAGGATCCCGAAGCCGTCTCGGCATTCAGGCAATCTCTGGCGCTGAATCCCAATCCCGATAACAGCAACGGCGCCATCACGCGAAGCTTGCTGGCCCAGGCGCTGAATCGCAAAGGGGATCAGGCTGGCGCCTGGCAGATGGGCAACGAGGCCATCGAGATCCTAGAGCGGCTTGAAGGTCCGAGTTTTCATCTTGCCATCGCGCGGCATATTCTCGCCAGCTTGATGCGGGACCGGGGGAATCTGCTTGGGGCCGAGAGTATGGAGCGGCAGACGCTCGATCTTTGGCGGAAAGTCGGCGGCAGCCACGTCGATGTGATATATGCCTTGAACAACTTGGGACTGATTCTGCTGCTGAAAGGGGACTGGAGGCACGCCCAGCCACTCCTCTGGCAAGCTCTCAATGCACGTGAAAGCCAGCTAGGCGCAATGCATCCGCTCGTGGCTGTTTCGCTTTTGAATTACGGTCGCGTATTGCAGGCAAAGGGTGACTGCAAGGGAGCGGAGACGTACTTTGGCCGGGCCCTCGATGTGCTCCGTGAGATGAGCGGCCCAGAGGGCTGGAGCGTGGAGAACGTCCTAACCAGCTTGGCGCTTTTGCAGCTTGATCGGAGAGACTACGCGGGCGCGGAATCATATGCTGACGAGGCTCTCGAAATGAGCCGGAAACTGGGCGGTGATGAACACCCGGAAGTGGCGACCGCGCTCATCGATGTGGCCCTTGCCCGAGAGTTTCAGGGCAATGCCGCCGCTGCGGTGCCGCTCCTCAAACAAGCACTCGCGATCCGCAAGCAATTGCTTGGACCGAGCCACCCGGACACGCTCGCCGCGGAAGTTCGCTTGGGAGAGGCACTGGCCGGAGACGGCAGAGCGGCGGAGGC
>JASHQD010000133.1 GCA_030037755.1 Terriglobia bacterium | reverse complement strand
AATCAGCCCGGACAGGGGCGATTGGCCATCGTTGCAGTCCGGTTGCGAACAAAAGCTGTACAGCGTTGTCAGTGTGCCCGCGGGCGTCATCTCGAAGACGGTGCCGCATGCGTAGTCAAAAGGACAGTAGCCAGAGCCGCCATACGTAGCCCCGCCGTACGCGGTGGCCCCGTAGAAGTTGCCGTTCGTGGCCTGGACCAGCCCAGCCTGCGGATCCCAACCGTCAAGCCCGGAGAAACTGTGCAGCGTGGTCAGCGTACCGCCCGGCGTCATTTTGAACACAGTCCCACAACCAGCAAAGCTTCCAATGCAGGAGTCGGTGCCGCCGGCAGCGGCGGTGCCGTAGAAGTCTCCGTTGCTCGCTTGAACGAGTGCGGCGAAGGGGTATGCGCCATCGGTGTAGTCGAAGCTGTGCAGCGTAGTCAGCTTACCCGCGGGTGTGATCTCAAAGACTGTGCCATCGTCGCTGGACCCGCCCCGTTCGGTCGTCCCGAAGAAATTCCCGTTCGTGCCCAGGATAAGGCCGCCATAAGGGTCGGCGCCGTCAGAACAGTTGGTTTGGGAACAGAAGTTGTAGAGCGTTTTCAGGGTTCCTTCTGCCGTGACCTCGAAGACAGTCCCACAGCCGACCCCACCCGCCGGGTCACTGCAGAGCGCGTTGTCATTCATCCCGCCGGCGGACGTTGTCCCATAAAACTCCCCGTTGGCGCCCTGGACCAGAGTCACACGATAAGGGTAAGAACCGTCTGTCCCATCGAAATTGAAGAGATTCGTAAAGGTCTGCGCGGTTGAACCGGTCGCCGCCGCCACGTATAGAACAGCGAGGCAAGAAAGCACCTTCCGTGGGATGAGCATGTGCGTCAAGGCCTCCTTTCTTACTCGTTTTGCCCTCGTCTGCGCGCCGCTCCTAATCTCACAGCACGCGAAACTTCACGTTGCTGGTCAGAATGGTCCCGCCGGCCGTTGTCACCTTGACATAGCCGGTCGTCGCGCCCGGGGGTACGGTGGATTTGATTTCAGTACTTGAGACCACCGTGAAATTGGCCGACATGCCGTTGAATGTGACGCTCGTCGCGCCCGTCAAATTGTTGCCCAGGATCTTGACAGTCGCTCCCGCTTTGCCGGACGTGGGCAGGAGCGCCACGAAGGGACCCAGCCCTACCGATATGCTGAAGACTGTGCCGCAGCCTGATTCGTAATTGTTGCAGGCGGTGCTGGAACCGCCTTCGTAAGTTGCCCCGTAGAAGGTCCCGCCAGTCGCTTGAACCAGTCCGGCGAAAGGTTTGGCCCCGTCGGTCAAGTCGAAGCTCTGCAGCGTGGTGAATGTGCCCCCGGAAGTCAGCTCATAGACCGTGCCCCAGTTAAGGCCGTCGCCCCCCGTTACACCGTAAAAATTCCCGTCGGTAGCCTGAACCAGCGAACCATCGGCCGCCACGCCGTCCGTGCAGTCGCTTTGGGCGCAAAAGCTGTGAAGCGAAGTTAGCACGCCTCCCGGTGTCATCTTGAAGATGATGCCGGCGTTGAAGGTTCCACCTCCGTCGGTTGTCCCGTAAAAACTCCCGTTGCTCGCCTGAATGAGGCCGCCCTGGGGATACGAGCCATCGGCGCAGCCGGCCTGGCTGCAAAAGTTGTAAAGGGTAGTGACCGTGCCGGCCAGAGTCATTTGGAAAACTGTCCCGACGCCGTTCGGTCCGCCGGCTTCCGTTATGCCGTACAAATTGCCATTTGTGGCTTGGATGAGCGGGGGCACGGGATACTCGCCATCGGTCCCGTCAAAGCTGAACAAAAGGGTGAACGCGCCCTGTGACGTGATCTTGTAAAGCGAGCCATAGCCGTACTCCCCACCTTCAAAGGTTGTACCGTAGAAGGCTCCGTTCGTGGCCTGAATCGGCGGTGCGTTGGAAAATGCTCCTTCGTCGTAGGCGAAGCTGTGAAGCGTGGTAAGCGCGCCCCCCGGGGTGATCCTGAAGACTGTACCGTAGCCACTCGCCCCGTCATAACCTGTCGTCCCGTAAAAATTGCCGTCCGTTCCCAGCGTGAGCCCGCCCAGAGGTTCCGCCCCGTCGCTGCAGCCGCTGAGGGCACAAAAGCTATAGACCGTTGTCAGCGTACCCGTGGGAGTCATCTTAAACACAGTGCCGAGGTTCTGAGTTCCCCCGGCCTCCGTTGTGCCCCACAGATTCCCGTCTGTTCCCTGGACGAGGGCCATTTCGTAGGGTGTCGCCCCGTTGGTTACGTCGAAATTCACAAGGCTCATGAAGGTCTGCCCCGGCAAGGTAATCGAGGACAGCGGGCACAAAACGCACAAGAAAACGCACGTTTTCCAAGAGACGAGCTTCAGCATACCCAGCTCCTTTTTCGCTCTCGCGAGTTTCGTTTCTGGATCCCGCAAATCGGGTAGCGTCCGAATCTAGGACACCACTGGAAATCGCGTCTAGTTTGCAAAGTTTAATTCCTCTACTTCTTACGGCAACACCCTGAATTTCACATTGCTAGTCAACACGCCGCCGGGCGTTGTCACCTTGACGTAGCCCGTGGTCGCCCCGGTTGGCACCTTGGTATTGATGTAGGTGCCCGATGCCGAGACTGAGAACGAAGCGGCCGTACCATTGAAAGTGACCGCGCTCGTCCCCGTCAGGTTATTTCCCAGAATCTTGACGGGCGTCCCCACCTTGCCGGATGTAGGTTGCGTTTCCACAAACGCAGACAGGCCTACGGAGAGGCTGAAGGCCAGGCCGTCGCTGTCGGTTCCGCCCTCGGTCGTGGTGCCATAGAAGGTCCCGTTTGTGGCCTGAAGCAATCCCTGGTTGGCGCCCGCGCCCGTGGGAGGCGGAGCGGCGTAGCTGTAAAGACTGGTGAGCGTGCCTCCATCAGGACCGATTTTGAAGATGGTGCCCGCGCCATTGGTTCCTCCGCAGGCGGTGGTGCCGTAAAGATTACCGTCGGTGGCCTGAACAAGACTGCCGTCCGGCGTGGCGCCGTCCGTGTCTTCGAAGGTGTGGAGCAAGGTGAACGCGCCCCCGGGCGTGATCTCGAAAATCGTTCCCCAACCTGCTCCTCCACTCAGGTCGCAGGCCGACTCGGTCCCGGCGCCCCCAGAGGCCACCACGCCATAGAGATTGCCATTGGACGCCTGAATGAGCGCGTCATAAGGACCGTATCCGTCGGTGCAGCCCTCTTGAGCGCAGAAGCTGTAGACGGTAGTCAGCGTACCCGCCGCACTGATTTTGAAGATGCTGCCGCCGTAGTGAGCTCCTCCGCCGAGCGTTGTTCCGTAAAAGTAGCCGTTCGTGGCGAGGGTCAGTCCGGCGTCAGGGTAATAGCCGTCGGTGTCATCGAAGCTCTGCAACGTGGTCAGGACGCCGGCCGGCGTGATTTTGAAAACCGTGCCGTAGTTATCCGCTCCGCCCGCTAACGTGGTCCCGTAGAAGTCGCCGTTGGCGCCTTGTACCAGTCCGCCATTGGGCGCTGAGCCGTCGCTACAGCTGGTCTGCGCGCAGAAGCTATACAGAGTGGTCAGCACGCCGGCCGGCGTCAATTTGAAGACCGTACCGCAGCCTGTGCTGTAGAGGCAAAGCGAGTTGCTGTTGGCTCCACCGGAATAGGTTGCTCCGTAGAAGTCTCCGTTGGCCGCCTGTACGACCGCGCCGAAGGGCTCGGCGCCGTCAGTGCAGTTACTTTGAGCGCAGAAGCTGTAAACCGTGCTCAGCGTGCCGCCTGACGTTAGTTTGTAGACTACGCCCCTGCCATAGAGCCCGCCATCGATGGTTGTCCCGTAGTAGTTGCCGTCGGTGCCTTGAATCATGGACGAATAGGGAAGAGCGCCGTCGGTATAGTCGAAACTTACGAGCGGATTAAACGTCTGCGCGGACAAGTTGATCGCACCGCCGGCGCAGAGGATACCCAGGAACAAAACTACCTTTCGCGATACGACTTTCATAATGATCCCTCCCTCCCTCGTTGGTCCTAGCTGCCTTGCGGACGAACTCGGGTGCGTGTTTGTCGTCTACAGGCCTTCCCGGCTTTGCATCTACAGATGCGAGAAATCACCGGCAAAACCGGACACGGTGCCTGAGCAGATTTTTTTGCCTCTGGGGACTAATGAGGATTTCAGGATATTGTGACAACGTCTGCTGTAGCGGCGCTGTATGGAGCGCCGGTTTTCCTTAGGAAACTTGCGCCGAGAAGAGCCGGCGCTCATAGAGCGCCGCTACAGCAGACGTCACTATATTCGGTAACGCTCAATAATTGCCGACTCGTGCCCCCTGGGAGTGAGGCGGACATGCCGCCGCTTTTTTGCGCTGAGTTACGAGGATTCTGCTCGATCCAAGGACAAGGACCAGGGCCAAATACCAACCCCCGCCGGTTAGGCGACGTAATACGTGAGTGTCCAAGGCGGCGGCATGCCCGTAGCACTCCCAGGGCCCTTTGGCGCATCCCTGCGGCAAAAAACTTTGCGATCTGTCCTGTTCAGGTTATTGACTGTTTTACGTTGTCGTTGATAATGCGGCTATAACGGGTAGTGTGCCATTCCGCAGAGGTCATTCAATGATTCTCCAGACCACCAGTTCGGGCGAGGGCTTTACCGCGTTATCCAAGCCTTGCGGAGCCGCTGGCTGGGTAGGATTCTGGTTGATGGCCGGAGGCGAAGGCTGCGACACGAGCGAGGAGAGTCAAGAGACGAAAGGAACGTTTTCGGGCTGCACTATGCGACAATCGGAGGTGCAAAAGGGGGCAAAGAACTTGCGATACGGTCGAATCCTGCTGTTCATTACGATCCTCGAGTTGGGCGCCAGTTTCGCCCTGGCGCAAGAGCACTTCGCGCCGGCGAAGCTCGATCTCACCGGTGATATTGCCTCGCCGAATCTCGAGTCCGCGGCGCATCATCCGTTGCCCGAGCAGTACATCTGGGC
>JASHQD010000132.1 GCA_030037755.1 Terriglobia bacterium | reverse complement strand
GGTGTGGAATGCGGGCAACCGGCGCAGGAACGCCACGTCATCGTCAGTGAAGTGCAGGTTCTCGAGGTAACCGAGGGCTGAATCGAGTCCTGCCGCCACCAGGTAAGAGCGCTCGGGCGGCAACTGGCGCACGAAGAGTTCGAACGTGGCGCGCAACTCCACATGCTGCTCGTAGTACGCTGCGGCCATGGTGAGTTCGTACAGATCGGTCAGCAGCGCGCGATTGTTGTAGGCCTCAATCATCGGTCATGTGCGGCAAACGCCACCAACGCACCACCCCTAATAGATTCGGCAGCGACTGATGACGGCTCCTGTTCAGTATGGTTTTGGGCCGGAATTGAAGTCAAGTTGAGGCCGGAACGCGGCGGCTGCAGAAACATACAAGCGACGGCGTCCCGCCCGAGACCCTTGTCCTGGCCGGTCGCCTGCGTGATGAGATGGTCGCCTTCCTGCGTAACCCTCTGGATGGAACCCGAAGCAAGCTGGTACCGGCCGGCGTCATTGCGAAAAACCGCCGGATCAACCTTGATTGCGGTGCGTTCCACCGGCCCATAGCCGGCCCAGCCGTACTCGTGGGCGATGGCGAACATGATTTCGTCGATCAGTTCGCTGCCGCGGTCGGAGTTGGTCATGATGGCGGCGCCCTGCCCGGTGTGCGCATAGGCCACAAACATGCACCGGAAGCCCTCATTGGAGCCGCCGTGGCTGAATCGCAAGGTCTGGCCGTCGCCATCGAGAAAGACGCCCAGTCCGTCGTTCTCCTTTTGCCGCGTGAGCATCTGCTCGGCCATCGCTTGTGAAATCACGCTCCCGGACTTGCCCGCGAGCGCCTCCTGGATGCCGATCGCGAAGCGGGCCAGGTCGCCCGGCGTGGTCCAGAGACCCGCAGCCGCAAGCTCCGGGTAGGTGTGGTAGAGACCTTCCACCGGCTTGCCGTCGGCGCGATAGGCCGTGGCGGCGAACGGGCGCCAGTCCTCCCGCAGCGGGTGCGAATAAGCGCTCTCCTGCATGCCAAACTTGCTGAGAACCGTGCTCTGCATGATTTCCGGAAATGGCTCGCCCAGCACATCGATCAGCATCTGCTGCATCACCGTGTACCCGCCGCCGGAATAGCGCCATTTCGTGCCCGGAACAGTGTCCACCCGGATCGGAGCCGTGTTCGCCGGCTTCTCGCCGTTCAGCACCTGGCCGAGCGTCGGCACGGGCTTGCCCGCCTCGTAACCCGGAAATCCGTGGACGGTGAATCCGGCGCTATGGCTCAGAATGCGCCGCAGCGTGACCTTCTGGTCGCGCGTGAAATCGTTGTCCGGCACCTTCCACGATTTCAGGTAGTCGTTGACGTTGCGGTCGAGGTCAATCCTGCCCTGTTCGACGTAGTGCAGCGCGGCGGTGGCAGCCACCGACTTGCTGATCGACGCCGCCTGGAATCGCGTGGACGGCGTAACGCGCCGCTGGGCGGCGACGTCGGCGAATCCGAGGGCGGCGGTCCAATCGACGCGGCCATGATCGATGACCGCGATGCTGACGCCGGGCACTTTGTAAAAGGCCATGCGGTCATGGATGTCCATGCCCGGAGTTGACTTTCCCTTGGTGACGACGGGCGGCAGCAGGCCGTGTTCGATGCGCGCGATGCGGTCCTCGACGCGCGACCCGTCGCTCTGCAACGTCCCAGGCAGGACGAACGCGTATTCGTTCCCGCCCAGCGGCACCGCTGGGATCACAAACGCGATCGCGAACGCTAGAAGCAGAAAGATTCTCTTCATCGAACTCTCCCTGGGAGCGTGGGTATCGTGCCCGCGGGCTCTCGTGAGACCTTCCCGGGCCAATAGCGAATTCCGGAGGCGGGCAAAGACGCCCGCGCCCCGAGCCCGCGCACCCTGCGGGCGTTCCCTGTACTCACGCTGCCTGGACAGTTTAGCTTCGTTTAGCTTCGTTCTAGGTTCGTTTTCGGTGCTTTTTGCTGATTCAAAAGGGCCTCTTAGCTTCGTTTTGGGGAAAAATCGACCCCGGGGGGAGGGCGTTGTATCCGCCTTTCGGTCGTCCTGGTTGCCCGCATTATCGGAAGCGTCCCAGCAGGCGCCCAGTAGCTGCAGCAAGCCGGTGATCACCCATTGTTTGCGGTCGATGTCGTGCCGCAATCGCTCGCCTTGAAGGCTCATGGTCCTGTCTGATTCGCCGGGGGCCAACCGCGCCAGGCGCTCCGATCGCGGCATGGTGGCCTCGTCGAGATAAAGCCCGTAGGCCCGGACGGCCTCATCTTCTTCCAGCGCCACCATTCCGACCAGACTCTGGAACTGCTCATGGTCCAGTGGTGGGTGTTTTTCAGGGTCCAACAGGTGCTCACACCGCATGCAGATGGCCTGGGCGCGCTCCGATACCGGGTTCAACGCCTTGCCATAAAGCTTCTCCAGAATAGGCAGGATGTCGTAGTCGTGACGCTCCAGGTGCTTCTGCAGCATGCGGAGGCACTGGGCTTGCTGTTTCACCTTGGCGGCAGACTCGTCCAGGCGGCACAGGCCCTGCTCGAATACTTGCGACGTGGTTCCGCGCAGATCGGCTTGCAGCTTGTGAAGACGCCGGCGCTCTTCAATCTGCCCCTGCCGCCATCTCTCCTCGATCTGCGCGTCCCGGATCCGTTCCCAGGCCTCCAGCTCCAGGCGCAGCCGGGCCAGATCGTGAAAGTGCATGGCCAGCATCGGCGGTACGGGCCGGCCGGGGCGCTCGTAGGGCGCCACCAGTTCGCGGTAGAGTTCCTCGGCGGCCCCGGGTTCCTGGCCCAGGAACTTAGCCTCGATCTCTCCGCGAAGCCGCGCCGAGTATCCCTTGCGCGCGTTCTGACTCGAACGCCGCTTGCCCCGTTCCGTGCGCGGTCCCGTGGACTTGAGCCCGTTGGCCCGGCTGGCCCTCACTCGCGCTGCCGACGAGGGACGGTGGCGGGCCCCGGCTGTCCGGGACTCGGGATTCGGGGTCCCGAGCTCCTGCGCCGTCGCCGTTGCCTCGGGCGCGCCTGCGACAGGCGCGCTACAACCGGGCTTCACGCCTTCGGTACCGGAGTTGGGATCTGAAATGTGTTCTGCGTCTGACATGTCTCCTCCTCTTGGTGCGGCGCCGCCGCCCCGGTGTGAAACACCTCGTCGTAATCCGCCGGCGAGGCCGGAGCCAGGCCCACGGCTACGGCGATCCGGTGGCAGATCTCTCTGGCGTCCAACTTGTGTTCCTGGGCCTCCTGGGCCGCACGGGCAATCTCGTCCAGCCGCGTTCTTTGATCGCGCACGATCTGCTCCAGCCGGGCGACCTTCGCCCAACACGTCCCCGAGCTCCTCTGGTCCGCCAGTAGTCCCGCGAAGAGAAAAGTGCGGGCCAGCTCGGCCGCTTCCGAGTCAGGATCCCGGCGGGACTCTTCGTAGAGACGGTCTCTCTGTTGAAGCAGCCGGCGCATATCGACGCTGCCTTCGATTCGGGGAGCCCGCCGGGGATCCCTCCGTCTGCGTTTTGAACCGCTGTTAGAATTCGTCATAAGGTTCACCATGTGCGAGTGTCCCCATCCTGCCTGATGCGGGCGACACCCGCGTCCAATTGGGAGCCTAGCACCTATAAATGGGACAGTGGGTAAAACTGAGAAAAGTGGGACAGAATATTTC
>JASHQD010000014.1 GCA_030037755.1 Terriglobia bacterium | reverse complement strand
AGCCCCTGCCGGGGTTGGACCGTTGAAGGAGATGATCTTCTGTTCCTCGCCATTGTCGAAGACGTGGAAATCCTTCGCCTGCAGATCCTCGATGTAGTGGTCTTTCTTGTCCTGGACCACCGTGTCGACGAGCACGAGGTTCGATTCCTTGTGAATCGTCGTGATCACCGGCTGGCTTTGCGCTGCCGCCACGTTCTGCGCGTCATTCTGGGCCAGCATCGGCGCCGGCCCGCCGAGACGCGCGGCGCCCAACGCAAGGACCACGACCAGCAACGTCCAGTGCAGGACTCTTCTTCTCATTTTCCACCTTCCTTGCCGGGATGCAGATTCTGGCACGGTCTGGGACGGGATCGGGGCGAAATCCCACATGATGGCGCGTTAGTCGCGCCGCCGCCGTTTCGCAAAGGGCGGGACCTATTGTGGCTCATGGGTGCGCAGCAAGGGAGGCGCTGAAGATCGCCCGGCGATCGGATTGGATTCCCCTGCCTCCTGCCGGTAGTAGTATCGGACTGGCAAGGGCCCAAGTCAAGCATTCGCCGTTCGGAGAGTTCGGAGTTTGAAGTTCGAGGTTCGGAGTTCGAGGCTCGCAGTCGTCTGATTCTGCGTGACATTCCGGGTTCGCCGTCGAGCTTTTGTGGCAAATTCGGTGGTTCTCGCGGCT
Organism: Terriglobia bacterium; assembly: GCA_030037755.1. Taxonomy (GTDB): domain Bacteria; phylum Acidobacteriota; class Terriglobia; order UBA7540; family UBA7540; genus Gp13-AA77. Next base: position 3,804 of record JASHQD010000014.1, on the reverse strand, counting down.
CTTGGCGAGCGCCTAGGCTGTCCACGCTGGCCTAGAAGACGGACCTTGACGGGAGCCGCCAGGGCCGGCGGGTTACTGATTCTGTCGAGATTGGCGCCCGCGCGACCGATGCCGCGCCGACCTGGATGTCTACGACCGGGCACGACAAACCTCCTGTGCCCTCCCACCGATTCGTGTAGCACGCACAGCTGGAAATTGCCGTGACGCAGGTCACGGTACATGTTGATCGGCCGGTATTCAACTGAAGAGGTGAGAGACCCTGGCGCAGCTGATGACTGGGCCGGCGTGCTGCCGCTTTGCCAAGGCCAGCTTGCCTCGCCAGACAGCGGCGTTAGAGGCCGGACCGCGAGCAAGCTCGTATGAGGAGGGCGGCAGCACGCCGCGGCACTCAAAAGCTGCGCCGCCACACGATAAGAGCGTCCCTGGGGTATGATGGGTTTCGCTTGGAGTCCGGCATTTATGGAGGCTAATAAGATGGCTAAACGAGTGCGTTCATTGAGAGGCTTGTGGACGGCAGGAATTACGGTCTTTGCGATTTTCTTTTTAGTGGGTCAGACATACGGCCAGAGCCGGCAAAGCGGTGAAATCCGCGGGACGGTGACGGATTCATCGGGAGCAGTGGTTCCCGGGGTCGTCATCACGATCACCAACGTTTCGACGGGCGTCGTCCAGCGCGAGACAACAGACGCGACGGGCCTGTACGACGCGCCATCGGTGCCGCTCGGAATGTACACCCTTTCTTTTGTCAAACAGGGCTTCCGCGAGTTTATTCGCAACAACGTCGAGATGCGCCTGGAGACCATCACGCTGAACGCCGAGTTACAGATCGGGGTTACATCCCAGACCATTACGGTGAGCGCTCCGGTCGCGCTGCTCGAAACGGAAAATGCCGAGCAGAGCACGACCCTCACGGGGGCGCCGGTGACCGAACTTCCCAACGTCGGAGCGAGCTGGTACAACCTGCTGGCGTTGATTCCCGGAGTGAACCAGGGCGGAGCGCCGGGAGGCTACGGGGGCGCTTACGGATCGAACGTGGGCGTCAACGGCATGGGGGGATTGAACTCCAACTGGCAAGTTGACGGCGGGCGTGCCTTCCTGGTCGAGGACGTGAATCCGGACTGGATGCAGCCTCCCCTGGACGATATCGCGGAAATCAAGATGCTCACGGCGAACTTCGGGGCCGAATACGGAAACGGCACTTCGGTGTTCAACGTGATCACCAAGAGCGGCACCAACCACTTTCACGGAGATGCCTTTGAGTATGTCGAGAACGACAAACTGGATGCCGCCAACTTCTTTACCGTAGGCCCCAAAACACCGCTGCGCTGGAACAAGTTTGGCGCGGCGATTGGTGGACCCATCAAGCGTGACAAGCTGTTCTTTTACTTCAATTGGCAGCAGAACACCAACATTAACGATATCCCCTCGTTCGCCACATTCCCCACGCTGGCGATGCGCGGGGGGGATTTCACCAACCCGGGATTGCAGACGATCTACGATCCCGCCACGCTGACCGAAGTGGATGGCAACTACGTCAATCAACCTTTCCAGGGAAACGTCATCCCGCAGTCCCGCTTTGACCCGGTTACAGCCAAGATCGCGGCCAACTTCCCCGCACCGAACCTGCCGGGGCTTTACAACAATTTCTACTGGGTGGACCGCCAGACGCAGCCCGGCCACTGGTACAACACGAAGATGGACTACGACATTACTTCGTCGCAGCGGCTCACTGGCAACCTGGAGATCGTACCGGCGGGCCTCGGTTATCCCGCTCCCGACCCTTTGATTGACAACGATGCGTGGGACATCCACGAGTACCAGTCGGAGATCACCGACGTCTGGACCATCAGCCCGCGCCTGGTTGGCGAATTCCGCGTTTCCCTCGCCCGCGAGCACGGTGTGTATAACACGGTGGCTTACGGCAAGAACTGGCCGTCGCAGCTGGGATTGGCCAACCCGGTCGCGAATATGTTCCCCTCGGTCACCATCGAAGGGTCGCTGAGCACGTCGATTGGAACCTCCGGGTCGGGGCTGGATACCGAGATGGGCTATGGCCCGTCCGCGGACTTCACCTGGGTCAAGGGAAGGCACATTATCAAGTGGGGCGGCGAATATACCAAGGACTGGTATAACTCGAATAGCCTTCAGGAAGGCGGGTTCGACTTCAACGGCATTTTCACGCGGAATCCCTCGATTTCCAGCAGCACCGGCGAGGGATTCGCGGATTTCCTCCTGGGCCTGCCCGACACCTGGGGGGTCTACGACAGTCCCACCACCGGCGAACGGATGTGGACCACGCAGCCATTTGTGCAGGACGAGTTTAAGCTCCGTCCCAACCTGACTCTTACGGCCGGAGTGCGATGGGTGATTCAGTCCGGGTGGGGCGAAGCGTTCAATCGCGTCTCGAACTTCGACCCGACGCTGATCAATACGGCCACCGGGACGCCGGGCGCCATGACTTACGCCGGCAACGGTTGGACAAATCTACAAAACACGCACTATCACTTCTTCGCCCCCCGGGCGGGATTTGCCTGGACGCCCAAAAACAACTGGTCGATCCGGGGCGGGTACGGCATCTTCAGCATCCTGTGGTCGCAGTTCAATTACGGGAACAACGTGGCGCAAGGATGGGCGATTACCGGCTTCGAAACTTCCGAGGACCTGATTCATCCCATCTTCAGCATGCAGCAGGGTCCACCGCAGCCGCTCTACCCGAGCAGCGCGACCCTTACCAACGATTTCCTGAACGGCCAGTCGGTGGGCTACAACCCTCCGAATATGCCGATGGGCTACAACGAGCAATACCGGCTGGATGTGCAGCACCAGATCAAGGGAGGCATATTGCTGGACGCCGCTTATGTCGGCAACCACTCCTTGCACATGCCCGGTTCCGGGAACTGGCGCGACTTTAACCAGGTTCCGGAGAACCTGCTGGGCGTCGGTAATGCCCAGTTGAACCGGCCCTACCCACAGTTTGCCAGCATCACCGACTACAACCCCGTCGATTACGGCAGCTACAACGCCTTCCAGTTTACGGCGAAGAAAGATATGGGCCACGGCTTGATGTTCCAGGCCAATTATGCCTGGTCGCACGCTCTGGATACGATGACCGCCAATGGCGGAACCGGCGCTCCCGCCTACTGGCAGGATGCCTATACTCCGAGCCAGGATTACGGCGGCGCGGCCGCGGATGAGCGAGACGTATTCAACGGCGACGTCATCTACCGGTTCCCCGTCGGGCGAGGCCAGCGGTTCCTGAATGGCGGCGGGGTTGCCGATGCCATTCTGGGCGGTTGGGAACTCACCTCGGTTTTCACCGAGCGCACGGGGACCCCTTATACACCTATGATGGGCACCGCCGACCTCAGTGGAGCGCTGTCGGGAGGCTGGCGTCCGAACCGGATCGCCAGCGGAAACGTCGCGGATCCGACAATCAATGAGTGGTTTAATCCGGCGGCGTTCGTAGAGCCGGCGCCCTACACTTTTGGGAACTCGGGGCGGGACATCCTGTATGGGCCGCCGTTTCATGACATTGATTTCGCCTTGATGAAGAAATTCCCCATCTCGAAACTCGGCGAGGCCGCGAACCTCACGTTCAAGGCGGAGACGTATGACGCCTTTAACGCTCCGAATTTCAATTTGCCGGCCGCGAACATTGGAGTGGCAGGCGCCGGTGTGATCAGTCAGGCGCTTGACAACCGGCTGTTCCAGCTGGGGATGATGCTGAACTTCTGATGGTCTCTCGTTGTGGCACGGTCAGGAAGTGGGGTGAACCCCTCTACTGAGACAGTCCAAGTGTGGCAC
>JASHQD010000131.1 GCA_030037755.1 Terriglobia bacterium | reverse complement strand
TTGCTGCCGGGCGCGCGCAGTTGCTCGTCCGGACCCCAGCCGCCGGTGGCGAAGCTCTGCTGTTCGAGCATCGCGAAAGCATTACGCGCCGCGCGCAGATGCTTTTCGCTCGCCGCAACCATGTAGGCCATCATGGCCGAGCTTAGGGAGTTCACGTAGCTGTAGGCGTGCCTTCCGGCGAACACGTTCTCGTTGCGCGATAGGGGATCGAACCAGGCGGCATCATCAAGGTATCGCAGTCCCAGATCGTAATAGCGCCGGCCTGCGCCGCGCTCATAAGCCAGGAGAAGGTTCTCCGGCATCGTGTAGGACTCGTCCCAGTTCCACGAGGCGTCGTTTGGATCCTCATCAGTTCGCCAGGCATGGTCGTGCTCGATGGCGTGGCCGGGAAGGTGCGGCAGGGCGGTATTCGTTGTCTGTTCCAATATGGCCAGTGCCTGCGGATCCTTCACGTAGATGTGCGAATCGAGCAGTCCGAGCAGCAGCTTGTCATACGTGTAGGCCGGGAACCGGTTCTTGACGTAGAAATCGGCGGTGATGGTCTGCGCATAGAGGCGGTTCAGTCGCAGGACCTTTTGACGAGTCTCCTCGTCGCCGGTGATCGCGTAGGCACGCGCCAGCGCCGATACCCATTGACCGAACGGGCAGGCAGGAGCGAATCCGTCATCGAAGTTCTTGCGATAGTCATAGTGAGAGTCGTAGCGGTACCATCCGGGAAGATCTTCGCCCGGCGCGGGCAGCCCCGACATCTGGCGGAACGGCTTCAGCAGGCTGTCCTCAGACAACGACATCAACACCGCATGAGTATTCATAAATTGCGACTCGTGCAGGTCGCTGGTGACCAGAACGTCGCCGTAGCCGAACTCCGCCAGCGGCGCAGCCTGAGACGTCTCTGCGCCATATGCGGCACCACGAAACAGCCGCAGGCCGGCAATTGCGGCCACTGACGAACTCGCCTGAAGGAACCCTCTACGTGAAATCGGTGTCATTGCGTCGTGACCTCGTAGTCATCGGGAAACATACCGCGAGGGGCTGCTGAAAGCAACCGTCCCGGCCTGCAGTACGAGCTGGTGCCCGATTCTTGCACAGACCAGTGGCCTAAGCGACGGCGGGCACAGTACGAGCCCGCGTCCGCACGACACGCGCGATTCCCGCGGCGATGGCTCCGAAAAGCATCCCGATCACAATCGTCATTGCCACCCAATAGACGAGTTGTGCGAAGAACGCCAGCCACAGATACTTGGGCCAGAAGCCGATCCCCGCCGGAAGATCCGATGGGACGGCGTCGTAGTGAGTGCCGAGATTATAGCGGTAAGCGAAGAACATCAGAATCGCGATCGGAATGCGCGCGGCGTAGCCGTAACCCAGCAAGGTCTTGAAGAGTGCAGGCCAGCCGGGCAGCATGATGAGAGCGGCCAGCACGACAATCGACCAGCCGTACAAGAGCCGGTTCGGGAATGCAAAATTGAAAGGAAGAAGTCCCGGCAGGAACAGCACGACGGCCGCTCCGAGGACAGCCAGGCCGATCGCCCGCCACGCTGACGTTGGCGGCCAGCCGAGGGCCGAGAGTCTAAGCGCGAAGTAGACTCCGAATATCGGCGCCAGCCACAGGATGGCCACGATGGACCATCCCATCTGATGATTGAACCAATTCGGCGACCAGTGCTCGAGTTCACCCAGGAAGCGGAAAACCGTCACCGCCAGCGTAATGAGCGCCGGAAAGAGGATGATCTGCCGGTTGGGGATCGCTGAATCGGTCCGAGCCATAAGCGCCGTCCTCGTCACCGCCAAAGATCAACGGATCGAGGCTTTGACTGAGATTCCGGCTCGAACGTTGCCTTCTCGCGCCGCTCCCTTTTCATGGATTGAGAAGGCCCACTCACTCGGCCACCCGCCGCACATCGTTCGAAGACAGCGCCCGATGTTCTAAAACGGAATATCCTCATCCGTAATCTCGCCGGACGGTGGCGGAGTGTCAGACGCGCCTTCGGGCTCGCCGCCGGAGGGCTCCGCCGAAGGACGGCTCGACATTCCGCCGCCCGCCGCCGCGCCCGCAGCGCGCTCGGTATCGGCGCGCGATCCGAGCATGGTCATGGAGCGCGCGACAATGTCGTAGGCGGTGCGCTTGGCGCCGCTCTGATCCTCCCACTGCCGGCTGCGGATGCTGCCCTCGATGTAGACCTGCTTGCCCTTCGTCAGATATTCGCCGCAGATCTCGGCGAGCTTGTTCCAGGCCACGATGTTGTGCCATTCGGTGCGACGCTGCTGCTCGCCGTTCCGGTCCTTGAATACCTCGTCGGTAGCGATGGAGAATTTGGCCACCGGCGCGCCGTTGGGCGTATATTTCACCTCGGGATCTTTGCCGAGACGCCCGATCAGAATTACCTTGTTGACAGAACCGCTCATGGAAACCTCCCCGTACTCAAATCTCAGGACTGTGGCGTGTTACGTCAGCCTGCGCAGCCGCTGCCGCGCCAGATCCGCCTCATGCGAGTGTGGGAAGCGGCTGATCAGCGAGCGCAACTCGCGGGTCCCGGCCTGATTCTTACCCTGTGCGATCAGTGCGTACGCCTTCTTTAATTGCGCGGCCGCCAGCTTGTTCCCATTGGGATATCGCTCCAGGCACTTGTTGTACTCGTCGATCGCCTGATCGTACTTTTTCTGGTTGTAATAGGAGTCGCCGACGTAGAACTGCGCGTTCGACGCCAGATCGGTGTTGCCGTAGTACTGGATGTATTGCCGGAACTCCTGAATCGCCAGATCGTAGTGACCGGCATCGTAATCGCGCAGACCCGATTGATACAGAGTGTCAGGATCGGGAACCGGCTGGCGCACCGGAGCCGCGCCCGGATAGTAAGCTGCGTTTCCCGGTCCCGTAGGATTGGGCGGGTTGGCGGCAGGCTCACCGTTCGCTCCGGCAGGCGGCGCCGCACCGGGCGCGCCATTCGGGGCCGCATTGGGCTGAGTGTTCTGCTGGTTCAGCGTCTGGATGATGTTCTGCGTCTGCGCCATCTGGTCGCTCAGCTTCGACAGGCGCTCCTTCGCTTCCTCCAGGCTCTCGCTCAGCGCCTGAATCTGGCTCGTCATGCTGTCAAACCGGCTGTTGCTGGTGGCCAGATTCTGCGAATTGGTGCGCTGCAGATCAGCGATGGTCGCCTTCATGGAGTTGACGTTGTCATTCGCCTGCTCCACCAGCGTCCTGATGACGGCAGACTGCGTGTCGACCGTCTTCTGCATGTTCGCCACGGCCTGCTGGAGCGTGTCCAGTTGCTGCTGCATCTGGATGATCTCCTTGCTGACCGCGCGACCGGGCGCGGCGGCGGCCGCGGCGAACATCAACAACAATAAAGATCGTGAGATTGATGATTTCAAGGCAGTTCCATGCACCTCTTTTCGGCGAAACTCGAACTGGCGTCAGTTTACCGCAAATTGAGACACGCGTGCCACCGTGCCGGTTTCCGGCGTCCCGGTTCCGCACACCGTCTACTTTCCCAATGCGACTACGAGATTCGTGGCCGGAACCACAATCAGACCATCGCCGGCGCCCAGGCCGGAGAGCGGACCGCTGTAGTCATCACTCTCGTAAGCAGAGATCGGCGCGCCGACGTTGACGCTGAAGACGTTCGCGCCGGTGTAGGCGCTGTAGCCCTCTACGTTGCCGGCGGCGGTGCCGACGTACACTACCTGATTTACCACGATCGGCGGACTCGCGTACGAGTCCCCGCCGCTGGGCGACGCCGTCCACAGCGTGTCGCCCGTGGATATCTCGACCGCCGTCAAGCTGGTGCTCTCGGTGTAAAAAACGACTCCGCCGAAGAACGCCGGGGTAAACTCGCTGTCGAAATAGCCGGTTACCGTGCCGTTGCCGGCGTTAAAGATGGCGCCGTTGTCGCTGTTGATCATGCTGTCGCGCACGTAGAGCGAAGCGCCGTCAAGCACGGGAGTGGCTCCGCCGCCCCCTTCGCAGGGACCGTTGTAGTACCAGATCTGCGCGCCGGTTTTAGGATTGAACGCATAGGTCTGAGGGCAGACGTAAGATACGTAGACGCCCGAACTCGCGACGGCCGGCGAGGAGGAGTTGCCGTTCGCGACGCTCGCCGTCCACAGCGTCTCTCCGTTGCTCTCCTTGACCGCATATACCGTACCGCCGTCGCCCGCCCCGCCCGTGTACACCACGCCACCAACGGCGACAGGTGCGGAGTTAAAGAGGTACTGGATCGAAAGGTTCACGTTCCAGAGTTCCTGGCCGGTGTCGGCGTTGAAAGCAATCATCGTTCCCTGGCCGAAGGGATCGCTGGCGTCCGGCACCACGAATATCGCGCCGTTGTCGTAAGCGGCGGCCGCCCACCAGTAGGCGCCTTCGGGGATCAACACCGGTCCCCAGTCGGTGGCGCCGGTCTGAGCGTTCAGCGCATAAAGATTGACGTTGCCCGATGCGTCGGGCCCGGCAATCACGAAAATTCTTCCCCCTGCGACCAGTGGGTAGGAGACGGGCGCGCCCAGGTCAACCGACCACTTCACCGACAGGGGTGGAATAAGGCCCTTGATATGGATGGCGCCGGTGTGGGCCGGATTGATCTGGTAAGTCACGGACCCAATCGGGGATGCGGACGGCAGCGGCTTTTCTTGCGCGCTCAGCATGCTGGAAAAAGCGAGGCACCCACCTGCGAGGAGCAGCGATCTTACCGTTCGGTAACTCTTCATGATTCTCCTTTCTGGTCTGCGCGTTCTTGCCGGCCTGAAACCCCGGCGAGGTTCCAGACGTGGTGCGTGTGACGGCCGGCGGCAGTACACTTTATCACCGGGTGGCGGCGTACGAAAGGAGCGATTGGGCGCGCAATCCTGTGATGGAATCTGAAGAACCGATCCGCATTCCGATCACCGACACGTTCGACCTGCACACCATTCATCCGCGTGAGGTCGCCGCGGTTGTGGAAGCTTATCTGGAAGAGGCGAGCGGGCTGGGGCTCAAAACGGTGCGGATCATCCACGGCCGCGGAATCGGCGTGCAGCGCGGCATCGTGCGGGCGCTGCTGGCCCGGTCACCCAGGGTGCTCTCCTATCGCGACGCGCCTCCCGAGTCCGGCGGATGGGGCGCGACGATTGTGGTCCTGCGCTGACGCCGCTCAGCGCATCGAGAAGGTCAAGGCAGAATCCGGCGAGCGCTTGAACATGTCCAGTTCGCGGCTCCGCGCGAGATTCTCCCTCATGGAACTTCCTTGATTTTTCAAGCGGGCTTGTCAACTGCTCGCTCGTTGTCAAGGGGCCGGAGAACTAGCCTACATTCAGGGTTTGGATCCTATACCTGGCCGTTGCAGGAATTCAATGGCGGAGTACGCGGCCGGGGGGTGATAAGGGTTAACTTGGCAAAAGCTCCATGACAAAGAGTTGACAGTTGTGATAAATGAAGATATAAAAATTGCGGGCCGAGACGCACCAATTGACCCTTGGGCGCTGGCCTGAAGGGGGGGAGGGTCAAAAACCCTCTCCCCACCCCTTTAGCAGGACAGGCTCTCGCGCCCATCGGCTCCCACAGCAGCCCGCACCCAGCACCACTGACCACCGCACCCCAACGCCCAAGACAGCTCTGCTGAGGCCATGCTCGGTGGTGTACACGACCGACAGTCACGCTGTTCGGGTCGGACGTCGCAGGCGCGAGATCAGGCCGGGGCTCAGCCGAGAATTGGTTTGCTGCAAGCGTCGAAGAGCGGATTCAAGGTCGACTAATCCCCGGCGGCCTGCCTCGTCGAGAACCCCCAGAGTGCCTACGACCCGTATCTCACGGCGCTCTGCTTCCCGGCGCACCTCCGCATCGTCCATCAGAAGCAACTCGGCATGGCGCTCCAGCGCGAGGGCTATGGCAGCGCCCTCGCCAGGGTCAAGTGCCATGAACTGCTCGTTGGGTGCAGCGCCGCCGCAGATCTCAACCCATTGGGGAGAATGCCGCATCCATTCGGCGACCGGCGGCGTCCGGGCGTGCTGGAGTTCATGGCACACGGAATCGGGGATGAGAATCCTTCCATAGAGAAGGTGGAGTACGTGGACTTCCTGGATGAGGATCAGCTAGTTCAGCGGCGAAGCGTCAGCGACGACGATCATTCTCGTGGTTCGGCTGTGGGGTGAGTCTTTCGCAACTGTTCGAGCGTCCGGCGGTCCTGCTCAAAGTCTTCAAGGCTGTAGGCATGTTCCCACACGTTGTTGGCCTTCAGAAAACCGTCGAGTTGGTAGCGAGTCTCGAAGCCGAGCAGCCGGCGAACCTGATACGCCGTGAGCGCTCGGGACCGGTAGCCTTCGATCGCGAGGGCCTCGAGAGCCTCCCGTGCCGGGTCTGTGCGCTGGGCGATATCCTCGGGCAACGCCACGGTGATTTCCATACGACTAGTATAGTCGTGTGGAGAGTGCCTTGCCACGTTCGGACGATTTAGAAGGCCATCCGCCTTTTTTTTTGGGGGCCGGCAGACGGTTGTGACAACCTTCGGTGACCTCCTTGAAACAGGCAGTGGTTCATTGACCATTGAACGCCCTTCGTCATTCGTCATTTTAATTCAACCGAACTCGCCTTTGTGCGGCCGTTGCCTTATCCTGAAATGAACCGAGAATGGGAAACGAGTCCGGTTCAGAGAGGTAAACGGAATGGAGCCGATGTTCCTGGCAGACGTCGAACAAGCGGAGGGCGGCGGCCAATACGCCGGGCTGCTGCGCAGCATGCGCGCGTCCGGCGGGCCGGTCTCGCAGATCTTCCATTTGTTCGCTTTTAGACCCGGCGCGACGGATCATCTCTCACGATTCACGCAGGAAGTGATGCGCGGGCCGTCGCCATTAAGCCCGGGAATGCGAGAACTGATCGCGGCCTTTGTTTCCGCCGAGAATCACTGCCCCTATTGACTGCGCTCCCACGGAGCGGCTGCGGCGCAGCTGCTGAACAACCGGGAGCTGGTTGACGGGGTCGTGACCGACCTTACATCGTCGCCGCTCTCCGCGGCGGAGAAGGCGCTGTTCGAGTTTCTGCGCAAAGTGAATCGCGCATCTCACACCATTTCCCAATCCGATGTCGATGGGGTGAAGGCCCAGGGCTGGAGCGACGAAGCGCTTTACGACGCCATTACCGTCTGCGCGCTATTCAATTTCTACAATCGCTGGTGCGACGCAACAGGAGTGCACGCCATGCCGCTCGAGGCACACCAGATGTCAGGAAAGCGCCTGGCCGCTCACGGGTACGTGATGGGCACGCCCGAAGCGGAATCGGCGAGTTAAGGGATGGTCTTTACCCGGGGTAAGGACAAGTTTGAAACCCGCCCCTACGGCTGAGCCGCACCATCAGGCGCGCTCCGGCTTTCGTCCCATGGTGAGGAAGAAGCCGCCTTCTTTGCCCTCAGTGAAGATCCACCCGAGCTGGCAGAACCAGTTTTCCAGCGCCGTGCCGGGCTCGTGCTTGTCGAAGAGCTTGTCTTCCATGGTGAAGCGATCGCCCAGCCGGATCTTGGGAACGGAATTGATGTACTCGACCCCGTTGTCGCGGTACCACTTCAGCACTTCGCTGACGGACATCTTCATTTCGTGCGGATGCTTGTACTGGTCCATGTACCAGGTGTGGCGCTTGTCTTCGCCGATCTTGCTCTGGCGCATGAAATAGTCGAGCTTGGCGAGCTTGTCTTTGGTCAGATTGAAGATGATCCGCCGCATGTCGAGGAAGAGACGGCCGTAGGTGTTATAGAGGCCGATCGTGATGTAGCCGCCGGGCTTCACCAGCCGCAGGACGTTCTTGAAGGCGCCATAGGGATCGGCCGTGTGGTGCAGCACGCCGTTGGAAAAGACGTAATCGAAGCTCTCTTCTTTGAGCCCGAGAGCAAACAGGTCCATCTGCGCCAGATCAACATGCTTCATGTTGAACTTCTTGCGGAAGGCGTTGCCTTTGTTGA
>JASHQD010000130.1 GCA_030037755.1 Terriglobia bacterium | reverse complement strand
CTGCATTTCGAGGAAAAGGGGGGCAAGTCTCGGGAGATCCCGGTCCGGCACGACCTGCAGGAGTGGATTGGCGCTTACATCGACGCGGCCGGCCTGCGGGACGCGCCAGAGGATGCGCCTCTCTTTCAAAGCGCGCTCAAAAAGAAACGGCGTCTCACCGGCAGGTCCATCCACGTCAACGACATTTGCCGCATGATGAAGCGCCGGCTCAAGGATTTCGCGCTGCCCCTGCTCTACTCCCCCCACTCCTTCCGCGTCACCACGATCACCGATCTCCTGGAGCAGAACGTGGCGAGGGAGGACGTGCAACACCTGGCGGGCCACGCCGACCCGCGCACCACAAACCTCTACGACAGGCGGGAGCTGCTGATTCCGGCGAAGACGATCACCGATTCCGATTGGATCCCGATCACTGGTTCCGACGTGAAGCCGATCACATCGGAGCGCAGCGACGCTGGCGCAGCTATAGTGCTTGAAGCGACAGCCATCGGTCAACTGGAATTCGGTTCGGGCTCCATCTGGTTTTTTCCTTCCTTGCTTCGTCTATCGACCCCGCCGCCGGCGCGGTGGGAAATGTGGAAATCCGGGTCTTGTTCTTGCCGGATTTCCAAGCCCGGTGGAAAGAGTGGGAAACTCGTTTTTGCTTTATGAGTTTTCCACGCTTTCCACGGGGCGTCATTTCCACCGCGCAAAAACGCTCAGTTCTTTTCGGAGCGCAGCGACGCCGGTTCGGTCTCCTTGGCGACGCGCTTCTTGCGCATCGATTCGCCTTGCATTTCGATCCGGTGAGCGTTGTGGACCAGCCGGTCCAGGATGCTGTCGGCCAAGGTCGGATCACCGATCTGCGCGTGCCACTGCGTCAGCGGCAGTTGGCTGGTCAAAACCAGAGAGCGAATCTGGTAGCGGTCTTCGCAGATCTCGAGAAAGTCCCGGCGTTCCAGATCGCCCAGCGGGGCCATGGCCCAGTCATCGACTACCAGCACGTCCACCTTGGCCATGCGGACGAAGCGACTGCGCAAGCTGCCGTCGGCACGGGCCAGCGCCAAGTCGCGGAAGAGTTGCGAAGCTCGCGTATAGAGGGCGGTGTAGCCGTCGCGACAAGCCTTCTCGGCCAGGGCGCAAGCCAGGAAGCTTTTGCCGATCCCGGTGGGGCCGATCAGGAAAACGTTCTGATGTTGACCCACCCATCCCGAGGTCTGGGCCAGAGAACGAAGTAGTGATCGGTCCAGACCGCGCGGGGAACGAAAGTCGATGTCTTCGACCGAAGCGCGATGACGCAGCCTGGCATTGGCTAAACGGCGCGCCAGGGCCCGATTCTGCTTCCAGTTCCACTGCTGATCGACGAGCAGGGCGAAGCGTTCCTCGAAGCTGAGCTGGGCCATATCGAGCTGCTCGGCTTGGGCGCGGAAGGCTTCAGCCATGCCCGTCAGTCTCAGAGCCAGCAGCTTTTCCAGCGTGTGTTGATTCAGCATAAATGCTCCTCGGCCGAGGTCCCGGCCTGATCAGAGGGATGAGAGAAATCGAAATAAGCCGGACCGCGCAGATTGGCATGTTGCAGCGGTAACCGTGGTGCTGGCCTCTCCAACGGTTGGCGATCGAGCGAGCGTTCCAGAATGGACTTCACACTGAGATAGGTGCAGGCTCCGGTGGCCAGTGCTCGTTGTGCGGCCGCTTCCACGCGCTCGTTGGAGTAGCGTTGCCCCAGACGCAGGATGCCCAGACAGGAGCGATAGCCCATCTGGGGATGAGGCTTGCTCTCCAGGATGGTGGTGAACAACTGGGCCGTCGAGGGTCCTACCGATTTCGCCCAGTTCACCAAGCGCGAGGGTGGCCAAGCCAGATGCTGCTGGTGGCTCTTGGGCCGATGCTCGGGATGAGTGGTGGCCTGATAGTTCTGGGTGCTGCGCCGGTGGGAAGCGACCCGCTCGCCGCGGTGGAAGATCTCCAAGGTGGTCAGGGTGGACCGGATCTCGACCATCTGCCCGGTGAGCACGTAAGGCACGCTGTAGTAGTGGCGCTCGAACTCAATGTGATAGTCGATATTGACGCGGGCCGTGGACCACTCGTGAAGTTCGTAACGCTCCGCGGGCAGCGGTTGCAGGGCGGGCCGGTCCAGTTCCTGAAAGAGGCTGGCCCGGCAGCCTGGGCGCTTGCGGAAGGGGCGTTGGTTCAGAGCCTGTAGGCGCTCGCGAATGGCGGCGTTGAGTTCCGTCAGGCTGAAGAAGCGCCGATGGCGCAAAGCGGCGACGATCCAACGCTGGACAATCTGGACTCCGACTTCCACCTTGGCCTTATCGCGGGGCTTGCGAGGCCGGGCCGGCAGCACGGCCACGCCGTAGTGCATGGCCAGTTCGTGATAGGTGCGGTTCAGATCGGGTTCATAGCGGCAGGCCCGGGTTACGCCGCTCCGAGTATTGTCGGGCACCACCAGCTTGGGCACGCCACCCAGGAACTCGAAAGTCCGGATGTGGGCGCCGATCCAGTCCTCCAATCCCTGGCTCCAGGTGGCCTCGGCGTAGGTGTAGTTGCTGGCTCCGAGCACGGCCACGAATACCGAGGCCTGCCGCACCGGACCGCCTTGCGGATCGTGGACCGGAATGGTGGCTCCGGCAAAATCTACGAAGAGCTTTTCACCGGCCGGATGCTCCTGACGCAACACCACGTCCAACCGCTGGCGCCAGCGCTGGTAGAGTTCGCAGAAACGGCTGTAGCCGTATCCTTCGGGTTGAGTCTGGCGGTACTCCTCCCAAACCAACTGCAGGGTCAGATGAGGATGACGTTGCAGCTCTTCGTGAACGTGGGCGAAATCGGGGGCAGGCTTGGCGTTCTCGTATAAGCGCCGCACGCCGGGACCGAGCAGGGCCTCTTCCAGGCGGCGATCATCCCAGCCTTCCGCCAGCGGCCAACTGATGCCGGCGGCCTGAGCCCGTTTCAGATACTCGTGAACCGTACTCTGACCAACCGCACAACTGCGGGCGATCTGGCGCTGGCCGAGCCCTAACTCGAAATGGAGACGGAGAACTTCCTTCAGCTTTCGCATGGACAACCTTTTCGCAGGCAATGGGGATACCCTCCAACTTCGAGTGGTTCCCCATGACCCTTGTTGTTGTCCAGCGTCGCTCTATCCTGGAAGGCGTTCCCAGGTAATTCGATCGGTTCCGCTCGCCGCCTCAAGTGATCGGCTTGGGATCGGAATCGGTGATCGGATCACCCCGGAATCGTGATCGGAATCATCCCGGAACTGTGATCGGCATGACTCCGGAATCGTGATCGGCTTGCCCCGGAATCCGCAGCGA
>JASHQD010000129.1 GCA_030037755.1 Terriglobia bacterium | reverse complement strand
GATGAACCTCGAGCATCAGAATCTCGGATTCGATCCCCAGGGCGTGCTGCTCTTCGGAGTGAATCCGACGCAAAACGGCTACCACGGCCCGCGGCTCATCAGCCTGTACGGCAGGCTGCTCGACCGCGTGCGGGCGATTCCGGGCGTACAGGGGGCGACGCTCTCGGCGTTCACTCTGCTCTCGGGATGGGTTAATTCCGGAACGCTCGCGGTCGAGGATCCCCAGACCAAACCTGACGAGGGCGTCTTCTGGAATGTCGTCGGACCCGATTTTCTGAAGACCATGCGGATTCAACTGCTGCTGGGGCGCGACATCGGCGCGGACGACACGCCCACCGCACCCCACGTCGCCGTGGTGAACGAGGCTCTTGCCCGCAAGTATTTCGGCAGCCTCGATCCCGTCGGGCGCCGATTCACCTTTGGCGAGAAGTTCAATCCTAACGACGCTTACCAAATCGTGGGCGTGGTGAAGAACGCGAGGTACGACCGCATGCGCGGCGATTCGCCGATGACAGCTTACGTGCCGTATGGGCAGGCCGGCGAGCCGGGAGCCATGCACTTTGAAATGCGCACGGCGGGCGATCCAACGGCGATCATTCCCGGCCTTCGGCGGGCAATTCAGGAAGTGGACTCGAACCTGGCGCTGTCTGAAGTCAAGACCCAGAATCAGCAGATCGAGGAAGCGCTCGCGCAGGAACGCATGTTCGCTCTGCTCTCGGGCTTCTTTGGCGGCCTCGCGCTCGTTCTGGCAGCGATCGGGCTGTACGGCACGATGGTGTACAGCGTCAGCCGCAAAACGAACGAGATCGGCATCCGCATGGCATTGGGCGCGAAAGGCGCCGAAGTCCTGCGGGCGGTGCTCGGCGAGGCGCTGGTTCTGGTCGCTGCCGGAGCCGTGCTGGGTCTGCCGTTGGCGTTCGCGGCCGCGCGGCTGGTGGCCAGCCGCCTCTACGGCCTGACAGCGTCCGATCCCTTGACGTTCGCCGCGGCGATCGTCGTGTTGCTGCTGGTCGCGACACTCGCGGCCTATCTGCCGGCGCGGCGCGCGTCCAGAGTCGATCCCATGGTCGCGCTGCGGTGGGAGTAAGTGGGACGGCTGACGCAAAGAACTACCGGCTCTCCTCGACGATGCGTCCGTTGAGCGGCTGGATGGGACGGACATCGTGCGGATAGAGCGCCGCAAAGGCCCTGATCTCGTCCGCCGAGAGTTCGACTGGCGTCTTGAGCACGAACCACGTTACGCCCTCCGTGCAGGGCGGGGCCGTGATCGATCCCCGGTACGTTAAGTAGGCTAGATAACGCGGCAACAGGCCGGCGGGATCGACCGACACGCCCGGGATCTGCTCCTCGCCGCTCTTCGCCGTCGGCATATGCGCCCAGATGCGCTCGACGGTCGGGTTCGCGCTGCCGGTCCTGATCAGAACCGCGACTCCCGCGACGGTCCCGTCCGCGGCCTGATGCATCAAGTGCGCCACCATGTCGGAGGGCTTGCCGTGAATGTATTCTTCGCTCGGATGATGGAAGTGAAACTGGGTGAGCTGATAACGTTTGCCGTCCACCGTCAGGAAGTTGCCGCTGCCGGGCGCGTCGTGGTAGTTCACTCGGATGGTGTACCCATTGTTGATCAGATACTGGAGCGGGCCGCTGTGATACTCGAATCGCAGCGCGGGGAGATCGGCCTTCTGCGCGCTTTGGATGTCGATGGGAGACTGCTCCTTGCCGTTGCAGGCCGCGTATTCCGGGTCGAGGCTAGCCCAATGATCGGGACCATCGGCGCCCTGGTAGCTCCACGGCGTTCGCCACTGCGACCGCAGCATCGCCGGTACGAGGATCGCCGCGAGAATCAGCGGCAGACATGTCGGCCAGGCTTTTCTCATTGCCACTCGCTTTCGGTACACCGGGACGAGTATGCCGCTGGTCGAACGGCAACACTTCGTTTGCGAGCAAACTATGGATGCGAGTGCTGATGAGGCGGCAAAGCCGCTAGTTTCAGGCAACCAGCCCTAGGTCTCAGTCTTCTTCGGCTTTGCGGCTGATCTCATCGCCGGTTCACCGAACGCCACGCACTGCGCGAGCACGGCGAACACCCAGAGGTACCAGGGAATCGGATCATGATAGTGAAACTGCAGGACGACGCAGACGACCAAGAGCAAACCGTTGAACATAGTCACCTCCGGCGCGGGCCGGGCATCACGGGCTGTCCAGTTGACCGCTATTCACAGATACGCGCGAGCGCCCGGAAAGTCTCAAGAAAGGCGAAGCCGAACGCTGGTAATGTCGCAGTGACCGCCGCTTCGATAGCGTGCCCCAACTTCGATCCTCGGTTGACTCCACCACAGGCCCTGCATACACTCTAGGCATGGAAGTACATTTCACGCCTGAGCAGGAGGCGCAACTCTCGACTATCGCCGCCCATGCCGGCAAGGACGCTGAACAACTCGTCAAGGACGCCGCGCTCCGCCTCGTGGAAGAAGATGCCCGCTTTCGGGCCGCCGTTCGCAAGGGCATCGAGCAAGCCGAC
>JASHQD010000128.1 GCA_030037755.1 Terriglobia bacterium | reverse complement strand
GCACCGCCCGGCGTGGGTTCAAATAGCTAGCCTCGCGCTCGGCAATCTCGGCAACTGGGCCTATCGCCGCTCGATGAAGGCCGCGATCGTGCTCTATCGCGGTTATAGCGCCGCGGTCTGGTCGGCGTTGTCCTGGGCGGGCGGCGCGCTGGCCTCGATTCTGCCCGGCGCCCGCCGGCGCGCGCGCGTGGCGCGCCTTGCGGTTCGCGGCATCCTCGCCCTCACCGGCCAGCCCGTCAAGCTGGAACTCGCGGCGCCTCTGCCGAATCCAACTCCGACGATCCTGGTGGCGAATCGCGCCGGCTCGCTCGACGCCGTCATCCTCACGGCCGCCCTGCCGCGCCTGGTCCTGCTGGCGGACACGGGCGACGTGGGCTTCATGCCGCCGCGGATTTCAAGGCTGCTGCGCCATCTGATCGTGCAGCCGGTCGAGACCGAGACGTATCCGCCGGGCGGGCGGCTGCGGGAACGCATCAAGCAGGCGCTCGACGAGCGCGAGTCCGTGCTGGTTCTATCGGAGAACGCCGCCGGAGCGCCGCCGAGCCTGAGCCGCTTCCGCCTGGACGCTTTCCACGCTGCGGAGATGACCGGCGCGGCGCTGGTGCCCGTCGGCGTCCGGGGCACGTCGCACGTGCTCGATCCGCGCCATCGCGGAATGCATCATCGCGCGGTGATCAAGATCGGTCGGGCGATCAAGCCCGGATCATGCGCCGATCGCGAGATCGTCGAGTTGCGTGAACGGGTGCGGGGCGAGATCGCGGAGTTGTGCCGGTAGTCGGTTGCCGGTTGCTGGCTGCCCGTTGCTGGTTGTCGGTGATCGGTTGGCCGTGACCGGTTTTCCTCGACGAATGTCTTAGTTCGAGTTTCGGATTCCGAGTTTCGAATGTCGCGTTTCCAGTTCCGGATTTTGAGTTTCGCCTTTCGACTTTCGACCCTTTGCTTCTGACTTCTGACTGCTGACTTCTCACTTCCGATGCCATCACTTCTTCTCCGCCTCCTCGCCTGCTTCGCCATCGGCTCGATTCCTTTCGCCGTGATTTCCATGGCAGGTTCGGGAATCGACATTCGCAAAGTCGGCTCGGGGAATCCCGGATTCAACAACGTGCTGCGCGTGAGCAAAGGACGCGCCGTCATCGCGCTCATCGGCGACCTCGGCAAAGGCTATCTCGCCGTCTGGCTGGCGCTGAAGCTCTGGCCCGTTGCCCATCCGTGGCCGAGCGCGATCGGTTGGGGTTGGATCTGCGGATTCGCCGCGGTGCTCGGTCATTGTTATTCGCCGCTGCTGCGATTCAATGGCGGCAAAGGCGTGGCGACTTCGGCGGGCGTGATGCTGGTGCTCTATCCGTTCTGGGCTGTCATCGCGCTCGTCTATTTTGTGATCAGCCGCATCGCGTTCGGCAAGCTGAAATGGCCCGAAGCCGGCGCATCGGCGTCGCTGAGTACGTGGGTCATGTTCACGATGCTCATGATCGTCTACGTGGGACGCGTGGATGCGGCCTATGCCGCGATAATGACGGCCTTTCTCTTCGCACGGCATCACGCGAATTTGAGGAAGCTTTGGGCTGCGTAGGAAGAGAGTGGCGAGTGGCGAGTGGCCGGCGTGCTCCGCCTATAGCCCGGCGCCATTGCCCTCGGGTGCGTAGCGGCATTTTCGGCGCACTACACCAGCGATCGGTTCTAGCCACTAGCCACTAGCCACTAGCAGCCACTAGCCACTAACCACTGCTTCCCCATCCGCAAACAGCTTCTCGTACTCAAAGAGCGGCATGCCGAAGAAATCACCCACCACGCCGGATCGGCGATACCCATGACGCTCGTAGAATCGCAGGGCGCGCTCGAGCGGCGCGGTGGTGTCGAGCGTGATGCGGCGGCAGCCTTGACCGCGAAGACTAGCCTCGGCGGCGCCGAGCAAAGACTCGGCAATTCCCTTCCCTTGCCATTCCCGGCGCACTGCCATTCCGCGCAGATGTCCTTTGTGGGCGTTCACAGCGGCAAGGGCGATCGTCCCGACGATTTCACCGGACGCCATCGCCGCCACCAGGATCGTCATTGTTCCCATTCGAGCGGCGAGGGTTTGCGGCGTCAGTGTCGTGTCAGCGAAGCCCTCCGGCGTGTAGTAATCCCGATAAGGCTCGAAGGCGAGCCGCAGACACTCCAGGACCGCCGGCGCGTCGTCCGGCGTGGCTCGACGGATCACGTGGTTCGGACTGGCCATGGCCTGTGCGGTTCTTCCTTCTCATCGGGCGTATGATGGGTATCGGAAGCGGAGCCATCAACCCTGAGCGCCGGAGTCACACCCGCAAGTCAAATCGCGGCCGCGACGGAGGCCGGTCGATGGCACGTGCGCCTGCCCTGGATCGTCGGCGTGATTGCCGCGTCCAAGCTCGTCCTGCACCTCGCCTTCGCGCACCGCTACGGATACTTCCGCGACGAACTCTACTATATCGCCTGCAGCCGGCATCTCGCCTGGGGCTACGTGGATCAGCCGCCCCTGATCGCGCTGGTGACGTGGCTCGAACTGCACATCGGCGGCTCTTCAATCACGTCGCTGCGTTTTCTGCCCGCCGTCGCCGGCGCATCGCTCCTCGTTCTCGCAGCGCTTCTGGCCCGCGAGATGGGCGCGGGGCGATTCGGAATCTCGCTCGCAGCCTTGGCGACCGCGTGCGTCGCCATTTACTTTGCCCTCGACAACCTCCTGACGATGAACGCCTTCGAGCCCCTGTTCTGGATGGGCTGCGCGTACGTCGTGGTCCGGATCGTGAACACCGGGAACGAGAGGCTATGGGTCTGGTTCGGAGTCCTGGCGGGCATCGGTTTAGAGAACAAGTATTCGATGGCGTTTTTCGCCGGCGGCATCGTGCTCGGCTTGATTCTGACGCCGCAGCGCAGCGTCTTCCGAAGCCGGTGGATCTGGCTGGGCGGTGCCATTGCCTTCCTGATCTTCCTGCCCAACCTGGTTTGGAACATCCAACATCATTTTCCGTTCCTCGAATTGATGCGCAACATCAAGCTCAGTGGAAAAAACGTGGAGTTGAGCCCGCTCGCTTATATTGCGCAGCAGATCCTGGTCGTGAGTCCCGTTCTCTTTCCGCTGTGGCTTGCAGGCCTCGTCTGGATGTTTGCCGGGCGCGCCGGCCGCCGCTATCGCGCCCTGGGTTGGGCCTACATCTTCACTCTCGTGCTGCTGATTGTGGAAAAGGGAAAGAACTACTACCTCGCGCCGGCCTACCCTATGCTGCTCGCGGCCGGAGCCATCGTGCTCGAGCGATGGTCGGCGCGCCCTCGACACGGTTGGATCAGGCCAGCCGCGGTGGCGCTGATCCTCGCCAGCGCCGCGCGCCTGCTGCCCCTCTGCCTGCCGGTGCTCTCGCCGGAAGCGTTCCTGCGCTATCAATCCACACTTCCCTTCGCGGTTCCCGCGCAGGAGAAAAATCAATTTGGAGAGGTTTTGCCGCAGTACTATTCGGACCAATTCGGTTGGGGGGAAATGACGGCGGCCGTGGCGCGCGTCTATCGCGATCTGCCTCCGGCCGAGCGCGCCGGGACGTGCATCGGGGCGTCGAACTACGGCGAGGCCGCGGCAATCGACTTTTTCGGTCCGAAGTACGGCCTTCCGCATGCGATCAGCGGTCACCAGAACTATTTTCTGTGGGGTCCCGGCAATTGTTCAGGCCGCGCGCTGATTCTGCTGGGCGACAGCGGCCCCGATCGCTGGCGCGACCGCTGCGCGAGCGTGGACGTGGCGGCGCAACTGTTCCATCCCTACGCCATGCCGTTCGAGAACCGGCCGGTCATCGTCTGTCACGGGCTAAAAGAGGATTTACGCGCGGTCTGGCCAAGCCTTAAGAACTGGAATTAGCGGCATCCTTGCTGTAGCGGCGGTGTCCTCACCGCCGACGGGTGGTTTCCTCACCGCCCCGCCTGATCGTGGCGCGAGGACACAACGGAACGACGGCGTTGAGGAGAGCGCACCTACACGGCGCTGAGGACAGCGCACCTACAGTCATCCCTCGGCGCTCATAGAGCGCCGCTACAGCTAGTTCAGATTTCGCCGGCGCGGTGAGAGCGGCGGCTGGTGCTCTTCCGGTGGAGGTTCGGGCGCCCGGCGTTCGGCGAAGAAGCCCAGTTCCTCGCTCCGATTGATCTTCTTCAGCGCGTAAAGCCCTTCCAGGATGAACTCGGCGGCTGCCACGCGCAGCGCGGGATCGGCGTCGCTGTCGATGTCGAGCTTCCCGGTCTTATCGAGCAGCCCGTGGATGTTCTCGAGCTGTCGATACACTTCGCGAACAGGCGCGTCCGCGGCGTACTTCAAGGTGCCGCCCAGCTCAAACCACTGCACGACGCTCTGCATCGGCACGCCGTCGAAATGCTTCTTGAACACCCGCGCGGCCGCCTGCCGGATGATCTCGCGCGCCACGGAGTCCGCGCCCTTCAGCTCGCCTTCATATTCCAGCTCGAACTTGCCGGTGATCGACGGCAGCGCCGCGTAGATGTCCACCAGGCGAGCCACCGCATGCGGTTCCTTGTTACGCAGGGCGCGCTGCTCCGCGTTTGAGACCACATTTTCGAGGCACGAGATCGGCAACCGCTGGCTGACGCCGCTGCGCTTGTCGATTTTCTTCTCCTGCCGCGCCTCGAAGGCGACGCTCTCGATGACTTCGCGCACGAATTCCGGCACCGTCAGATGCTCCGTTTCCGCGCGCTCGGTCCACGCCTCCTGCGCCGTAATCGCCATGGCATGTTCGAGCGTGGCCGGATAATGAGTGCGGATTTCGGACCCGATTCGATCCTTGAGCGGCGTAATGATTTTGCCACGCGCGGTATAGTCCTCGGGGTTCGCCGTGAAGACCAGCATGACGTCGAGCGGCAGGCGCACCGGATAGCCCTTAATCTGCACGTCGCCTTCCTGCATGATGTTGAACAGTCCCACCTGAATCTTGCCCGCGAGGTCGGGGAGTTCGTTGATGGCAAAAATGCCGCGATTCGCCCGCGGCAGCAGGCCGTAATGGATGGTCAGTTCGCTCGACAGCGCATGACCGCCGCGCGCCGCTTTGATCGGGTCAACGTCGCCGATGATGTCGGAGATCGTGACATCCGGTGTCGCCAGCTTTTCGACAAACCGATGATGCCGCTGCAGATAAGCGATCGGCGCCGCGTCGCCCTGCTCCTGCAACCGGTTCTGGCAATCGCGGCAGAGTGGCCGGAAAGGGTCGTCGTGAATCTCGCAGCCGGCGAGATACGGAATCTCGTCGTCGAGAAGGCCGATCAGCGAGCGCAGAATCCGGCTTTTGGCCTGCCCGCGAAGTCCAAGCAGAATGAAATTGTGACGAGAGAGAACGGCGTTTGCGATCTGCGGGATGACGGTGTCGTCGTAGCCGACGATGCCGGGAAAAATCGTTCCGCCCGTGCGCATCTTGCAAATAAGGTTCGCGCGCAGCTCTTCTTTTACGCTGCGCGAGCGATATCCAGAATCTTTGAGTTCGCCAAGAGTATGAGGTTTTGCCATGGCTCATTATACCTGACGTGGGGTTGGGGGTTGGGGTTGGGGGTTCACTGGCCGGCTGACCAGCAGCCACTAGCCACTGCCCTGATCCTCGGGACTCAGGTGTCCGTTGCCCGACGCCTTTGCGCGGGCCCGCTCGCGGCGTTCGAGGGCTGGGATCAGCTTCTCCATCACGCCGGCCAGGCGCCGCAGGCGTTCGCGTTCGTCGCGCATCACCAGCACCTGCTGCTTGAATTCCAGTCCGATCGGTAACGCGGCGGCAATCTGAAACGAAAGTCGGCGGAACTCGCGCTCCAGGCCCTCCGGATCGGCATTGATTTCCAAGCGCCTGAGCACGTTGCGGAAGAGGGTACGGGCGTGCTCCACGTCCGGGGTATCGGGGACGGCGTCGTCCTCGTCGTCGAAAAATGCGACCGCCGCCCGCAGGTAGGGTCGCTCGTCGTTGGTAAATAGAATCTCGAAACGGCGCTGGCCGACAACCAGGATGTCCAGCTTGCCGTCGTCGTAGCGCCGGACCACTTGCTTTACACGCGCGGTGCAACCGACGCGTTGCGCATGCTTGCCGCGCAGATAAAGCACGCCAAATTCGGCCTCGGCCGGCGCCAGGTCCCGCTTCTCCAGGCACTCGCCGATCATCTCCTTGTAACGATCTTCAAAGATGTGCAGAGGCACAACTTCGTCCGGCACCAGGACCATTTCGAGGAGAAAAAGGGGCAGGAGAAATTCGTCCATACTTGACGGGCGATTATAGCACTCCGTGCTTTTGCGCGCTGTGACGCTTTCCCGGCTCGGTTCGCCTTCCGTTTGCGCAGTGCTATAATCAGTCTTCGCAATCGATTTAGTTGTTGGCGATCAACAGCGTGCCAATATCGGTCCCCAGTTCGAGTCTTCACTTCAACCCAGTTCCTCACTGGAGCGTCTCATGAAGCGAAAGAAATCCAAGAAAGCACAATCCGAGTCCGGCGTATCGCGGCGCGATTTTTTACGCGGCGCGGGCGTCGCCGTCTCGGGAAGCATTCTGGCCGGCGAAGGTCTGTTGCATGCCACGGCGGAATCGCCGGGCGAGGTCCGGGGTCCCGGTGAAACCAAGATCGTGCTGCGGATCAACGGCAAGGCCGAGACCCTGACGCTCGAGCCGCGCGTCACGCTGCTCGACGCGCTGCGCAATCATCTCGACATGACGGGCGCCAAGCGCGTTTGCGATCGCGGAACCTGCGGCGCCTGCACGGTGATGGTCGACGGCAAGACGGCGTACGCGTGCAGCATGCTCGCCATCGAAGCCGAGGGCCGCGACATCACCACCATCGAGGGCCTGGTGCCCGAAGGCAAGCTCACGCCGGTGATGCAGGCCTTTGTGGACAACGACGCGCAACAGTGCGGATTTTGCACGCCGGGATTCGTCATGGCGATGACGGCGCTGATGAAGCGCAATCCAAATCCCACGCCGGCCGAAGTGGATCTCGCTCTCAGCGGGAATCTCTGCCGCTGTGGCACGTATCACGGGCAGAAGCTTGCGGCGATGCAAGTGGCGAAGGGAGTGGCACGCGAGAAGATCGCCTGACGGCAATCGCTGTAGCGGCGCTGTCCTCAGCGCCGCAGGGCTGTAGCGGCGCTCTATGAGCGCCGGGCCGATGCTGTAGCGGCGCTCTATGAGCGCCGGGTTTTCCCAACGGCGCTCGCAGAGCGCCGCTACAGCGCCGAGGTCTTCTGGAAGGAGTGAACGATGGCGACGACGCCCTGCAAGTACGACTGGCCTGCAGCCAGCGACCGTAAACTGATCGGCAAGCGCATCAGCCGTATCGATGGCCCTGCGAAAGCGAGCGGGCGGGCGAGGTACACGTACGACACGAATCCGCCCGGGCTGCTCTTCGGCAAAATCGTACGCTCTCCTTACGCGCACGTGCGCATCACGTCGATCGACATTTCCGACGCGCAGAAAGTGCCGGGTGTGAAGGCCGTCCGCATCATCCAGAACGAAGGCACCGAGATCCAGTGGGAAGGCGACGAAATTGTGGGCATCGCCGCTACCAGCGAAGAGATCGCCGAGGACGCGGCGCGCAAGGTGAAGATCGAGTACGTACATCTTCCCGTCTTTGTTGCCGACGCCAATCTCAGTGCCGCCGACCAGGCCGCGCGCACCAAGGTCACGAAGGACGATCAGCAGGGAGACGTCGAGAAGGCGTTCCAGGATCCGGACGCTGTGATCAGCGAGGGCTTCTACGGCCAGCCGGTCATCTGCCACTGCTGCCTGGAATCGCACGGCACAGTGGTTATCTTCAACGACACGCCGAGCGTGAAGGTTTGGCAGACCACCCAGGCCGTTTCCAACAATCCCGGCCAATATGCCGAAGTGCTGAAGGTGCCGGCCTCGAGCGTGGAAGTGATCTGCCAGAACATGGGCGGCGGATTCGGCAGCAAGTTCCAGGTGGACCGCTGGGGAATCGAGTGCGCCCGCCTTTCGCACGATGCCGGCGGGGCGCCGGTGAAGATCATGCTGGAGCGCGCGGCGGAACTCCAGGTAGCCGGAACCCGGCCCTCGCTCTATGGACATATCAAGGTGGCCGCGAAGAAGGACGGCACGCTCACCGCATGGCAATCGGAGTCCTGGGGAACCGGCGGCGTTGCCGGCGCGGGCGTACCGCCGTTGCCTTACGTTTTCACGGGAATTCCCAACCAGAAAATCAAGTACACCGCGGTTTCGACCAATACCGGAGGGGCTCGCGCCTGGCGCGCGCCCAATCATCCGCAATCGGCCGTGCTGACCATGGGCGCGCTTGACGATCTTGCGGCCAGACTGAACATGGACCCGATCGAGTTTCTGACCAAGAACATCGAACTGGCGCCCGAGCCCTTGCGGAAGTACTATCTGGACGAACTTCCGATCGCGCGGCAGTTGTCGGAGTGGAACAAATACTGGCATCCGCGTGGTCAGGGCGGGAGCGGCCCGGTTAAACGAGGCCTCGGCGTCTCGGTGCATACCTGGGGCGGACGCGGGCACAACAGCACCTGTAACGTGACCATCAATGCGGACGGATCGGTCGAAGTGGCGCTGGGTAGCCAGGATCTGGGCGTCGGCACGCGCACGGTCATCAATATCGTCGCCGCGGAGACCCTGGGCCTTCCACTTGAAGCCGTCAGCGTGAAGCTCGGGGACAGCCGCTATCCATTCTCGGGCGCGTCGGGCGGCAGCACGACGGTCGGCGGCGTCTCGTCTTCCACGCGCCGCGGCGCCGTGGATGCGCGCGACGCGCTGTTTGAAAAGGTGGCGCCGTCCCTCGGCGTCGCGGCGGATCAGCTCGAATGCGCTAATGGCCGGGTCCAGGTGAAGGGTAACTCCGCCAAGTCGCTCACCTGGAAGCAGGCTTGCGCCAAACTTGGCACAAAGCCCATCCAGGTGACGGGCAAGAATCCCGGCGAGTGTAACCTGAGTTCGAGCGGGGTTGGCGGCGTACAGATCGCCGATGTGTCAGTGGACACCGAAACGGGCATCGTGAAGATGAACCGCATGGTCGCTGTGCAGGACTGCGGCCTGGTGATCGATCTCAAGACGGCTGAGAGCCAGGTCTTCGGCGCCATGATCATGGGAATCACCTACTCGCTCTTCGAAGAAAAAATCGCCGACGCGCAAACCGGCAAGACGCTCAACGCCAACATGGAGGCGTACCGGCTGGCAGGCATCGGCGATATTCCCGACCTGGTGGTGCACATGATGACCGGGCCCGGCTACGACGAGCGCGGACCCGTCGGCCTGGCGGAGCCCCCGACCGTCTCGCCCGGCGCCGCGATCTCCAATGCCGTGGCCAACGCCATCGGCGTGCGCGTGCCCACCATTCCCCTCACTCCTGACAAGGTGCTGGCGGCGCTCAACGGGAACGAGAAAGGAGCAACAGCCTGATGGAAGCCTTTGAATATGCTCGACCCGCGAGCTCGCGGGAGGCGGTCAAGATGCTGGCTTCGGGCAACGCCGAGGTGCTGGCCGGCGGAAGCGATCTGCTGCAGCGCATGAAGGACTCCGTCTCGACGCCGGGCCGCCTGGTGAGCCTGCGCGATGCGCGCGACTTGCGCGGGATCGAGTACTCGCCCGCCAAGGGACTGCGCATCGGCGCCATGGTCACGCTCGAAGAACTGGCGGCGCAGCCGGATGCGCATCGGCACTACAGGGCTGTTGCGCAGGCGGCGGAGAAGGCCGCCAGCCCGCAGATCCGCCACGTGGGGACCGTCGGTGGCAACCTCTGCCAGCGCCCACGCTGCTGGTACTATCGCAATGGTTTCGGCTTGCTGGCGATGCAGGACGGCAATTCGCTCATCCCGAACGGCGAGAATCAGTACCACGCGATTCTGGGCAACAGCGGGCCGGCCTACTTCGTGAGTCCGTCCAACCTGGCGCCGGCATTGATTGCGTTCGACGCCAAAGTCCGTCTGCTCAGCGCATCGGGATCGCGTGAGATTCCGCTTGCTGATCTGTACGTCACGCCGCATTCGGAGAGCGATTCCGAATTCTCCCTGAAGCCGGGCGAAATCGTCGCCGAAGTTCTGGTGCCGCCGTCAGAGGGCTCGAGCGCGTTTTACGAGGTGCGCCAGAAGGCGAATTTCGATTGGCCGCTGGCGACAGCCGCGGTGGCGCTGCGGATGAACGGGCACACTGTGAAAAGCGCGCGCGTGGTCATGGGCCAGGTTGCGCCTGTACCCTGGCGATCGCCGGAGGCCGAACAGGCGCTGGCCGGTAAGACGATCGGCGCTGACGTTGCCGACAACGCAGGCAAGGCCGCCGTCGAGAAGGCAACACCGCTGAGCCGCAATGCTTACAAGGTGACGCTGGCCCGCGTGGCGGTGAAACGCGCGGTTCTGCGTGCCGGCGTGATGGAAGTAGCGTAACGCGCCTCTGAAGGAGTCTTTATGAGCTTGAACCCGACCGCCGCCGCTCAGGTTTGCCGCTGTCTGCGGTCCAAGGAGATGTTCATCCATCAGGACGAACCGGGCTGGGACATCAGCCAGTCGTCGAGCGGGATCTTCTGGTGCATGCACACGCAGAATTGTCTCGGTCCGGACGGCAAAGTGGCGGAGCCCGAGAATTGCCAGGCAGGACGGTCGTGCCATGAAATCGACTGAGTTGCCGGTTTCGGAGGAAGCCGGAACTCCGCTGAACGCGCTCGAGCAGCCTCCCTCAGCCGCGGCACCCGCCGCATCCGAACCGGTTTCTGTACCCGATACCGGCGCTTTCCCACCCGATGAAGGTCCGCCCCGGCTTGCGAAGCTGACGCCGCGCAAGGTGCTCCTTCTCGCCCTGGGACTGATCTTCATCGTGCTCTTTTCCGGCTGGCTTACCGAGCGCCGCGTGAGATCAGCCGAGGACGTCATCGATGGCCAGCTCAGTGTTGCGGCTGTGGGTGAGCCGGCTCCCAACTTCAGACTGAAGAGCACCGACGGCCGCGAGATCAGGCTGTCCGATTATCGCGGACGCCCGGTGATCGTGGCCTTCTGGGCGACCTGGTGCGGCCCCTGCCTCTACGAGATGCCGGAATTGCTCAAGTTCTATCAGCAGGAAGGCGGAAAGGTCGCATTGCTGGCGGTCAGCCTTGACGACGACGAACAGGATGCACAAGGCTATGCGCGTTACAATCGGCTTCCTTTTCCGGTGCTTTACGACGGTACCAAGCGCGTGGCAGCGGGCTATGCCGTCGAGGGTATTCCGGCGCTCTTCGTCGTGGGGCCGAAAGGGACCGTCCGGGCGCATCACGTGGGTTTGATTTCTTCCCTCGAGAATGTGCTGGAAGACGACGTGAAGTAAGGAGAAGTCAGAAGTCTGAAGTAAGTCTGAGCCAATATACGATCAACAGCAGCGATTGGGACGCGAGTATTTGCGCTCCAGATTTGAGAGGTAAAACGCTGCGGGCCCAACTGGTTTATCTCCTCGCGCAACCATACTGGCGCGGTAGCGCGCGTAATCGTTCTCGCCGCACGCTTCGCGAATAAACTGCCAAAGGCACTTCAAGTATCGTGTCACGGTTCAGTCTCTCAGTTCCTCAGTCAGTCTCCCACCTCTCGGTTTGCTTCGAGCCCTAGCGATACCCGACTCCCGATTCCCTACTCCCTATTCGCTACTCGCTATTCGCCATTTCCCGCCCCAATTCCAGGCGCGACTCCACGACGGGCGCCTCATTCAGCACGAGTGGCTTGCGGCCCCACGCGTAAAGAGCCCAGTGCCGGGCCGATTCGGCGATAATCAGCAATACCAGAGCGGCAAAGACCAGCGTTACGGTGGCGTCAAGCCGGTCGTTGAACATCAGGCGTCCGATTTCGCTGGCACGCGCGGCGCTAATCCCACCGGCAGCCAGCTGAATCGCGAGCATTCGAGCGTGCGCCAGGAATCCAAGTCGAGGATCGATCGACCAGACCTTCTGATAGCTCGCCGTCATGGTGACGGCGACGAGCCACGTGAGCGGCGCGAGCGTGACCGCGAGATATCGCTGCCTGCCCATCTTCAGCAGGATGGTGGTGGCCACGCATAGCGCTATGGTCGCGAGGAGTTGATTGGCGATTCCGAACAGCGGCCACAGGCTGTTGATGCCGCCCAACGGGTCGCGCACGCCCTCGAGCAGGAAATATCCCCAAGCGGCCACCATCAAGGCGCTCGCCACTATCACCGCCGGATACGAACTCGTGCGTCCCAGCGGCTTGTAGACGTGCCCAAGCAGGTCCTGCAGGATGAAGCGTCCGACGCGCGTACCGGCGTCGAGCACGGTGAGAATGAAGAGCGCCTCGAACATGATCGCGAAGTGATACCAGATGGCTTCGAGCCCGCTCATGCCCAGCGTGTGCGAAAAGATCTGCGCCATACCGACGGCGAGCGACGGCGCTCCGCCCGTGCGATTGAAGAGCGTGATCTCACCCACGCGATGTGCGAGGTTCGTCATCTCGGCGCCCGTCACGGGAAATCCCCAGCCCGAGATCGTCGCCGCAGCGCGATCCGCCTGCGCGCCGACCACGCCCGCGGGGCTGTTGATGGCGAAATAGATGCCGGGCCGCAGCACGGTTGCTGCGACCATCGCCATCACAGCGACGAACGACTCCATCATCATGCCGCCATAGCCGATCACGCGCGCATGCGTCTCCTTGCTGATCAGCTTGGGCGTGGTGCCGGAGGCGATCAGAGAGTGGAATCCGGAAATGGCGCCGCACGCGATGGTGATGAAGCAGAAGGGGAAGACCTTGCCCGCGAAGATCGGTCCGGTGCCGTCGGTGAACCGCGTCAGCGCAGGCAGCAGCATGGGCGGATGCGCAAGTATGATCCCGACAGCCAGCACGCCGATGGTCCCGAGCTTGATGAACGTAGCCAGGTAGTCGCGCGGCGCCAGCAGCAGCCACACCGGAAGCACCGAAGCGATGAAACCATAGACGATGATGATCCAGGCCAGCGTCGTCCCGCTATAGGTGAAGTACGGCGCCCAATGCGGGGACTCGGCCACATAGCGTCCGCTGACCACCGCCGCCATCACCAGCGCGAATCCCAGGATCGACGCTTCCAGCACGCGTCCCGGGCGCAGATAACGGAGATAAATGCCAAGCATCAGGGCCACAGGAAGAATCACGGCGATGGTGAACAGGCCCCAGGGACTCGCTTTGAGCGCATTGACCACCACCAGCGCGACGACGGCGATGAGGATCACCATAATCGCGACCACGGCGAAGAGCACGGTCCAGCCGCCGAACTCGCTGATCTCGGACTTCGCCATCTGCGCGAGCGAGCGTCCATCGCGGCGCACCGAGGCAAAGAGCGTGACGAAGTCCTGGACGCAGCCGCCGAGCAGTCCACCGATGACGATCCAGAGCGTGCCGGGAAGATATCCGAACTGCGCGGCCAGGATCGGACCGACCAACGGTCCCGGTCCGGCGATGGCGGCAAAATGATGGCCGAAGAGCACCCATTTGTGGGTGGGAAGATAATCGCGGCCATCCTCCAGACGCTCGGCGGGCGTGGCCCGGCGATCGTCAAGGCCGAGGACACGATAGGCTACAAATCGGCTGTAGAAGCGATAGCCGAGGGCATAGAGGCAGGCGGCGGAAGCGACCAGCCAGAGCGCGTTCAACGGCTCGCCGCGTGCGACGGCAATCATGCCG
The DNA here is from genome assembly GCA_030037755.1 of Terriglobia bacterium. Lineage (GTDB taxonomy): Bacteria > Acidobacteriota > Terriglobia > UBA7540 > UBA7540 > Gp13-AA77. Next base: position 3,189 of record JASHQD010000128.1, on the reverse strand, counting down.
AGGCCGAGCGCGCCGAGGCACGCGACGGCCACCCAGACTAACCTTTTGAGCATTCGCATCCGAATCTCCGCCCGCTCGGCGGACGGTCAATGCCTGCTGATTGAGAATGTGACCGTCTCGGGCTTGATGACGCTTACCGGAACGCCGTTCCGCTGCGCGGGCCGATACCTCCAGCGCTTTACGGTGTTGATTGAGCTTTGATCAAGACCATCGCCCAGAGGATCGCCCAGAAGCAGGGCATCCCGAATCGCCCCCGTGCGGTCCACGAGCACCGCCATCAGCACGGTGCCCTGTTTCTTGAGCTGGCGCGCGACCTCCGGATAGTAAGGCGGAGGCTCGTCGACAGGCTCGGGCGGTTCAATCCCATTGCGCGTCCCGCCGTCCGTAAAGTAGATTGGCTCACGATATGAAGCCATGGTTGGCGCGAACAGGGTCAGATCCTGCGGTGGATTCCGCGGATTATGCGCGTACCGGGCCCAGGCGGCATCCGTCACAATCGGCGTCCAGTAATCTGGAGCGTAACGAAGAAGCGCGCTCGTATCCAGCATGAAGATCTGGGAGAGGATTCGGTCCAACCTATCGCGATCAGGAACTGTCGCGTCGAGGTGGACGACGATTTCCACCGGCTTGTCCGGCAGCGCATACAAATGCTTGTGCTGGTAACTGAAACCGATCACCGCGCGGTCGGCGGCGATCTCCAGACGGTCGCCGCGCAGCTTGAAATCCGTCAAGGTAACGATACCGTCGAGCGTCCAGGCGCCGGTGACGCCACCTTCGATGAAACTCCCCTGCGCGTCGTAATCGAGCTGGTCTCCACGATACAACCCGCGCACGAGCACATTCCTGCCCAGATAGTTTTGCTTCAGCTGCGCTTCGATCGCGGCGGCATCCGACGGACCCGGCCTTGCGGCAATCGCTCCGGAACACACGATGAAGCCGAACGCAGTCAGGCACGCCAAAGCGGCAGGGGCGGGCATTCTTGGCAATGGCGTCATTGCGGAATACTCGGTGCAGTCACGATATCGGATGATCCCTCGACCGGCGGGTTGAAGGTCAGAGTCACGTCAACGGTCCTGGTGTCCCGATTGATCTGGTTTTTGAACGTCTTCTTTGACTTACCGGCTCCGGCCGGGAGGTCCCTGGCATTCGCCGCCAGGAAATACTTCCAGTAGCTCTGGTCGAATGGGTCGCCGCGGCGCACCTTGCAGTCGTGCTTCAGCACGTCGGCATGCCCGCTGTCGATTCCGATGATGACGAACAATCCCATGTGGTACTGATCGCCTTCGGTCACTGCGATCTGGTAATTCACGGTATGGGAAGCCTCGTCAAACGAAGGCGTGGCCTCCGCGCGCGCCGTGAGATACCCGTGCGCGGCGTACAGGTCCGACATGTCGCTGAGATCGCGGTCGAGTTGGACGCCGTTGGCAGGCTTGCCCTCTTCAAGATGAATCTGCCCGGCGAGTTGATCGCTGGAGAGACCCGTGTTGCCCGAGAAGGAGACCTGGCCAAGATCGTACTGCGAGCCCTCGGTCACGGGCACGGTTACCCGCAAGGGACCGCCGGTGGTACGCGCGGCCGCGTTGATCAGCGCGGCTTGCGGACGGCCAAAGGAGACGCGCAGGTATCCGCGCTCGGAGTAAAGGTCGGCCGGATCGCCCTTCAAGAATTCCTCCTCGAAGACCTCGTCGTGCTCGTGCCCGAGGAGCGGCTTCACCGTCTTGGCGAGCGCGGCGGAATCCACCACGTGATTGCCAGTGAAAACGATCTCGCGAATCGGCAGGCTGGGCCCGTGCGCGGTGAACACTTCGGCGCTGATGGGCGCGCGCAGTGAACTCTGAATGAAGCCATGATCGACGCTGGCGATCACGCCGTGCTCCCGCAGCATGGCCTCGAGCGCGCTGTCGATGCGCTCGCCCATGGCGCCGGCGGTCGAGACCTGTCCGTCAAACAGCGGCACTCGCGACCTCAGCGCAGCCAGAAGCTGGTTCTCGGGAATCCAGATGAAATTCGCGAACCGGCAATCGAGGAATTGCTCAGCGTCAGTCACCTGAAAAGTCACCGCAAGCCCGCTGCTGCCCGGGCCATATCGAAATCCGACGTGCGCGAAGGCGCCGGAAGCGATCAGGCGCTGCGCCGCCGCGTCCAGGTCCGCCTTGGAAACGGCCGAGCCGATCTTGAGTCCGGACGCCTGAGCGATCTGCTGCTCTTTGAACCGCTGCGAACCGGCGATGTGAATGGCAGCCAGCGTCGCGCGCCCGCTCGATTGCGCCATGGCGCCGGTCAGCGCGCCTGAAAAGGCAAGCGTCACCAGCAGGACGAGTTTTGTCACGGCACTTCGACCCATTCTGCGGCAACCGGGAGACATCCGCCACGATTTTACGCTTGCGCTCGCCGGGCGACAAGATATCATGGGCAATATGGATGAGCGCTGCATCACCAATCAACAACGGTTTCGAATTGCCCACTCATGATTGATCCTCTCGCGGAGACCGCTATGGCCGAACAAGAAGTGGAGATTCACAGCGCCGACGGAACGTCGGACGGCGTTCTCTTCACTCCGGACGCGGGGCGACCGTCGCCCGGCGTCATCTTCTTGACCGACATCGGCGGCATTCGTCCCTCGCAGCGGCAGATGGCTGGGCGAATTGCGGCCGAGGGTTACACCGTTCTGCTGCCCAACATCTTCTATCGCACGGGAAAGCCGCCGGTGTGGGATTTCAAGCCGAACTTCGGCGACGAGAAGACTGCAAAGCGAATGGCGGAGCTCAGGGGTCCACTGACGCCCGAAGCCGTCGAACGGGACGGCGCCGCCCAGGTTGATTTTCTCGCCACCCAGTCGTCCGTCAGCCCCGGGCCCATGGGTGTTGTCGGATACTGTCTGTCGGGCTCCTTTGCAATGCGCACTGCGGCGGTCCGGCCGGAGCGCATCGCAGCCGCTGCCTCGTTCCACGGCGGCGGACTCTACACGGACGATCCCAACAGCCCGCACCTGGGGCTGCCCCGCATCAAGGCGCGACTCTACTTCGGGCACGCCGTCCAGGATAAGAGCATGCCCCAGGAAGCCATCGATAGACTGAACGAAGCGCTCAAGAGTTGGGGCGGGCGTTACGAGAGCGAAGTCTACGAGGGGGCGCATCATAGCTGGACGGTGCCCGATAGCCCGGTCTACAATCAGGCTCAGGCTGAGCG
>JASHQD010000127.1 GCA_030037755.1 Terriglobia bacterium | reverse complement strand
CGGATTCAAGATCGCGAAATTCCACCGCGCGAAAAATAGCCGCGAGATCCCCGCAGAAGGATCGAATGATGGCGCGATGCCCGGAGCCCTGCTTCAGCGTCACCACCAGAAAGATGGCAGCGCGAGTGAGCGGAGCAACCACCGCTTGCGCCACGCCGCGCGCGCCGCCCGAAAGTTGAGGACCGCCGGTTGGACTGAGCGCCATCAGAAGTCACTCGGTGGAAGCTGGCCGAACCTCGATCAACGAGACGTTCGGATAACCTTGACTGCGAACAGACGAGAGCCAGCTTACCATCGCCTCTCGATGGGCGTCCACACGACGTTCCATTCCGGTTTCCAAGTGCCTCGTTGAAGCACAGGACGGGGCGGATTCGGAAAGGGACGCGAACTGGCTGTGTTTAGAAGCTCATACTGATGGCGGCATTCAGACCGGCTTTGCCCTCGAAGACCACGTTTTCGCTGCCATCCGGGTCGGCCTCGGAAAACTGCACCAACTGCTCCGGATGCTGCAGTGGGAGCGCCCTCAGCACGATTGCGTTGAGCAAAGTGAAGATCGCCGTGTTGGCGCCGATGCCGAGCGCGAGCGACAGGACCACGACCGCGGTCAGGCCCGGACTACGGCGCAACTGACGCAGACCGTAGCGCACGTCCATGAGGAAATTCTCGATCAACGGCCACTGCCACACCTCGCGGCCGCGCTCGTCGATCAGCGTTGCATTTCCAAACTCCCGCCGCGCCACGTGCGGGGCTTCTTCCCTCGACATGCCGCTCGCCACCAGTTCGTCGATCTTTTCTTCCAGGTGCTCCCGAATCTCTTGCGAGAGATCGCTGTAAAGGCGCTGGCGCGAGAACAATTGCTTGATCCAGTTCATGATTCACCCGGTCACCACCGATATCTTATTCGTATCGCAGCGCCACCATAGGGTCGACCTTCGTGGCGCGTCGCGCAGGGATATAGCTCGCGAGCAAGGCGACGAGGCCCAGCAGAGCAACAACGCCTGCGAGAGTGACCGGATCGGCGCGCCGGAGGTCGAAAAGCAAACTGCGCAATAGGCGCGTTACGATGAGTGCCACGGTGATTCCGATGGCGGCGCCGATCAGCACCAAACGCATTCCCTGGCGAACTACCAGCAGCAATGCGTCGCGCCGGGGCGCACCCAGCGCCAGCCGCAGCCCGATCTCACGCCTGCGCAGCAGGACGCTGCGCGCGAGCAATCCGTACAAGCCGAGCCCGGTCAGCAGCAGCGCAATTCCGGCAAAGCAGAGAGAAAGCGCTGTCAGCATCCGCTCCTGCTGCAGATTCGCATTCACCAGGTCGCTAAACGTATAAATCGTCGGCGCGGGTGCGAGCGGGACCACCTGCCTCGAGACGTTGCGGAGAGCTGCGGCCCCGAGCCCGGCACCCGAACTGCGCACTGCCAGAGTAAACGCCGTCGTGCCGTCGTCCTTTGCGGGCAGGCTGTAAAGCATTCGCGGCGGGGATTCGCGCAGAGACTGAAAGCGGACGTCCTCCGCGATCCCGATCACGCGGCAGGCGTCCTTGGGATCGAGGTGGTCGCCGTCTTTGCGGGGCTCCGCGCCTCCGGAGTACACAAATCGGCCGACTGGCTCTTCGTTAGGGAAAAAGTACTTGGCGGCGGAAGCGCTCAGGATGCAGACGGAACTGCTGCTTTCGTCGCTTTTCGCGAAGGCACGCCCTTCCAGGATCTGCGTGCCCAGGGTCGCGAAATAATCCGGCGAGACCGCTTCGGGCCAGGTGTGCATGTCGGAATGAACAGCGCCATGCTGTCCGACCGCAAAGTAATGTCCGCGGGCCCAGCCGTCGGGGAGGGGGGGCATCAGGAGCAGGGCCGCCGACTGCACTCCGGGCGCGTTCTCGGCCGCTTCGAGCATTTGTCGCGCGTCCTCCGCCGCCTGCTTGCGGGTCGGCTTGGCAGCGCTCAAGTCCACGTCGGCCATCGCCAGACCATCACTGCGGAAACCCGTGTGCTCAAGCAGTAGGCGCATTAGCGTGCTACCCAGCAACGAAGCGGCGGCCAGCAGCGTGATGCTGATCGCCACCTGCACCGGCACAATCCAGCTTCCCAAGCGCTCCGACGAGGACAGCGCTTCGCCTTGTTTGAGATCGAGAGCTGGTGCGGCGTGGCTGGCACGAAGTGCCGGCCACAAGCCCGACGTCAAGGCCGAGAGGATGGTGATCGCTGCGGCAAACGCCAAAATCGTGACGCGCGGAGTTACATCCAGCTCGGGCGCCTGGCCGACTTGGGCCAGCATCGCGACGAGGGCGCGCGCGCTCATCCAGCCGAGCCAAACGCCCAGAGCCAGCCCGCAGGTGGCGAGCAGACCAACTTCGCAGAGGACTTGCCTCAACAATCGTCTCCGCGAGGCGCCCAACGCGCTGCGCACCGCGAACTCACGAAGACGCCCGCTGGTACGGGCAAGCATCAAAAGGGCCGCGTTCGCACAGCAGAGCAGAAGAAGAAGCGCAACCAGGATTTCCAGAACCAGTAGCGGACGGCTGTAATCGAGTTTCAGGAAAGAACGCCCGCTGCGCCCGCTCTCTACTCCTATATGAATTGCAAAATAGCCGCTCAGGAATCCATGACTGGGGTCCGCCTCTTCGCGTACCACCCGATCGGTGGCTTGCAGGTTCGCGAGCGCGGATTTCAAGCTCTCGCCGGGCTTAAGCCTGCCCATCACCGTCAGCCAGTTGGCTCCCGGTGCGTGTCTCTGAGGGTCTGGGGCGTGGAGCACTTCCTCGAACGCCAGAGGGAGAACCATGTCGGTCCGCTGGCCGGCAATCAGTCCGTCGAAACCCTCCGGCAGCACGCCAATTACGCTCACCGCCCGGCCGTTAACGACGAGGGTCCGGCCGAGGACACCGGAATTCCGCTGGAAGTGCAATTTCCAATAGTCGTAGCCGAGCAATGCCTGGTACCCGTTCGGGCCGCCTCCGGTCACGTCGTCTACCTCGCCGAAGGCACGGCCGAGGTAAGGCCGCAGCTCGAGCACACGGAATCCATTGCCGCTCATTAGCGCGCCGCTCGCGCGCATCACGGTGCCGCTCTCTTGGACTGCAAGATCGGTGTTGCTCCATGCCAGCAGGTCCCGATTCACCGTCTCGTGTCTGCGGAGGGCGTCGTAGGCCGGACCGGACACGGAAAGGTCTTCCGCGCCGGGCTCACGAAAAGTGTAGCGCACGAGTTGGCCGGGATTCGGTACGGGCAGACTCTTCAGGATGACGGCATAGGTGAGGGTGAAGATTGCGGCGTTGGCGCCGATACCGAGTGCCAGCGTCAGAGCCGCGGCGGCACTGAAAGCCGGATTCTTCCGCAGCATGCGCAGCGCGTAGCGACCATCCATTAAGATATTCTCGATGGACGGCCATCGCCACACCTCGCGGCCTCGTTCCTCGATCAGCGTCGCGTTCCCAAACTCCCGCCGAGCCGCGTGGGTCGCTTCTTCCCTCGACGTGCCGCTCGCCACCAGTTCGTCGATCTTTTCTTCCAGGTGCTCCCGAATCTCTTGCGAGAGATCG
>JASHQD010000126.1 GCA_030037755.1 Terriglobia bacterium | reverse complement strand
GGCCGTCCTGGGGAGCAGCGCGTGTTGCGCCTGCAATTGAAGCTGCTGGCCGATGTGGGTCTGGTGGGATTTCCCAATGTCGGAAAGTCGACCCTGATCTCACGCCTCAGCGCCGCCCGGCCGCGCATCGCGGATTATCCCTTTACCACACTCGAACCGCACCTGGGTGTGGTGGAGATCGATCCCGATCGCACCTTCGTCATGGCCGATATCCCCGGACTGATCGAGGGCGCGCACGAAGGCAAGGGGCTGGGCATCCGATTTCTGAAGCATGTGGAGCGCACGAGGTTGCTGGTTCATCTGATTGATGTTGCCGAGGCGTCGAATCGTGATCCGCGGGAAGATTATCGCGTGATCCTGGCGGAGCTCGAGAGCTTCAGCCCTGAGGTGGCCCAAAAACCGATGTTGCTCGTGGCCTCGCGCGTCGACGCGGCAGGCGATGGTAAGCGGCTCGAGGCTCTGCGTGATTTCGCGCGCGAACGCAACGAGCATTTGTACGAGATTTCCGGGGTCACGGGTCAGGGACTCGAGGACCTCAAGCAGGCCATCTGGGCGCGACTGGAGAATATTCCGCGAACGGCAGGCGTCCCGGAAAGCGCCGAGGATTTATCGAATCGCACTGAGTCCGCCCCGGCGCGGCATCTGTGAGCGGCGTCCGCGCCGCTACAGCGCGCTCTCGAAGCCGGAGTCATACTGTGAATATCGCCCTTTTTGGCGGTACTTTCGACCCCATTCACGTCGGCCACATCCGGGCCGCCGAGGCTGCGGCGCGCCGGTTCGATCTCGACCGCGTCCTATTCGTCCCGAGTGGCTTGCCTCCGCACAAGTCCAACGGAGGGATAACGCCCTTTCCCCATCGATTCGCCATGGTGGCGCTCGCCGTGCGCGGACATCGGGCATTTGTGCCTTCGCTCCTCGAAGAGCCGCGGGCGGACGGGCGGCCGAACTATTCTGTAGAGACCGTCCAGGCCGTGCGCTCGCTGCTGCGCGCTCGGGACCGGCTCTACTTCATCCTGGGCATCGACAGTTTTCTCGATCTGCCCAACTGGAGGGACTACCAGCGGCTGAGCGAGTTGACCAACTTTATTGTTGCGGCCCGGCCCGGATTTGGCAGCCGCGAGTTGCTGGCGCGGATCGGCAACGGATACGCGGGCAAGCTGGTTTCAAAGTCGGTATCCAGCCTGCGACTGCCGGGCGGCGCGGGCGTGCATGTTCTTGGCACGGTACGGACACCCGTGGCGTCGCGCGAAATCCGTCAGGCTGCCGCGGCCGGGGAGTCGCTCGCTGGCCTTGTCCCGCCGCTTGTGGAAGAATATATTGCGAAGGAGGATCTCTATCGTCCCGCGCGCGCCGGCCGCCGGGTGGGCCGTGGAGGCAAATGACCAGGCATCTGGAAGAGGCCGTCCACGCCGCGCAAGGACGCAAGGCGCTCGATCTGCGCGTGCTCAATCTCGAAGGCGTCTCCTCTTTCACGGACTTTTTCCTGATCTGCTCCGGCACTTCCACCCGGCACACGCAAGCCATTTGCGACGCCATCGTCGAGGAGTTGAAGAAGAAAGGCGCGTCGCCGGCTCATCTGGAAGGCTACACGCAGGCGGAATGGATTCTGCTGGACTACCTCGATTTTGTAGTCCACATCTTCCTGGAGCGCGCGCGCGAGTTCTACGATCTCGAGCGCCTGTGGAAGAAAGCAGTGCGCGTTGCGATTGCTGATTGAAGATTGCCGAGTTCGGAGTTGTTCGGTTCGAAGTTGCTCAGTTCGAAGTTCGAGGTTCGGAGTTTCCCGCCGGGGCCCCGGCTGATTGTCGATTGGCTCTTCCGATCCGGGAACGTCGAACTTCGAACTGAAAAACTTCGAACTCGGCAATCGGCAATCGAAAATCGACAATTAATTGCGTATTCGAGTCATTCGCGAGGGAAAGCCCAAGGATCCGCATCTGCGGGCGCTGCAGGCGGATTATCAGGAGCGCATCGCGCACTTCATCGATTTCAAGCTTGAGGAAAGACGTTCGCTTTCGGGCAAGACAGGAAGTCGCGGGGCGGCAACCGAGTCCGCCGAGCGAAAGTGGCTGGAAAGCCTGCAATCGAGCTGCAAAGTGCTGCTTGATCCTCGCGGCCGCGAGTGGACCTCGCAGCAGTTCGCCGAGTGGCTTGGAGAGCGCGCGGTGCGCGGCACGCGAGAGATCGCGTTCCTCGTGGGTGGCGATCAAGGGTTTCCGCCGGCGATCCGCGAGCGGGCCGATCTGCTGATGAGTCTTTCTCAGCTCACGCTGACGCACGACTGGGCGTGCACGCTGCTGCTGGAACAGATCTACCGGGCGTTCACGATTCTGCGCGGATATCCTTATGCCAGGTGACGGCGGAGACACGAAGCGAGGTCTGATTATCGTCCACACCGGTCCCGGCAAAGGCAAGACGACGGCGGCTCTGGGGTTGGCGTTCCGCGCCGTCGGGCAGGGCCTTCGAGTGCTGATGGTGCAGTTCATCAAAGGCTCCTGGCACTACGGCGAACTCGACAGCGCGGAGCTGATCAACAAGGCTCTTGGAGAGGAGCGCTTCACGATCACGCCCATGGGCCGCGGATTTGTAAAGATCGGCGCCGAGAAGCCCGATCCAGAGGATGTGAGGCTGGTCGAGCAAGCTTGGGAGTTCGCGCGCAACGCGATAACGGCCGGGCAGCACGATCTGGTGATTCTCGACGAGATCAACTACGCCATCAGCTATCACATGCTGGATGCCGAGAAGGTGGTGGAGACCCTGCGGCAGAAGCCCGAGAT
>JASHQD010000125.1 GCA_030037755.1 Terriglobia bacterium | reverse complement strand
GGTCTGGGCGCGGCCGTGCTGCCGCTCAAGCAGGATCTGGTGGGCAACGTCAGCGGCACGCTTCTCCTGCTGCTGGGTGCCGTCGGCCTGGTGCTGCTGATCGCCTGCGCGAATGTCGCCAATCTCCTGCTCGCGCGCTCCACGGCGCGCACGCGCGAATTCGCCATTCGCGCCTCGCTGGGCGCGAGCCGCATGCGCATGGTCCGGCAGTTGCTCACCGAAAGCGTTCTGCTCTCGCTCGCCGGCGGCGGCCTGGGCCTGCTGATTGCCGCCTGGGGAGTGAAGCCGGTGCTGGCGATGGTGCCCGGCAGCCTGCCGCGAAGCGAAGAAATCGGCTTGAATCTTCCGGTTCTGCTTTTCGCCTTCGCCGCCGCCATCGCGGTGGGAATTCTATTCGGATTGGCTCCGGCGCTGAGATCGTCAAAGGCCAATCTGCAGGACGCGCTCAAGGCAGGCGGGCGAACGTCATCCGATGGTCATCACCGCGCTCAAAGCAGCCTGGTGATCTTCCAGATGGCGCTCACGCTGGTCTTGCTGGCCGGCGCCGCCCTGCTGTTCCGCACCATTCGCAGCCTGTGGGACGTGAATCCCGGGTTCGACACCGCGCACCTGATCACCTTCAGGGCCGGCGTTTCGCCTTCGCTGATGAAAACGGCCGCAGGCACACGCACTGCGTACCGGCAACTGCTCGATCGCATCCGCAGCCTTCCCGGAATCGAGTCCGCAGACTTCACCTCGTCGGTTCCCCTGGGCGGTGAAAACGGCCAGATCCCTTTCTGGCATGACTCCGAGGCGCCCGCCGTGATTCAGTCCGCGCCGCGCACGGAGCTCTTTCTCACCGGGCCGGATTACCTGCGCACCATGGGGATTCCGCTCCTGGCGGGCCGATTCTTCACCGCGAATGACACGGTCGATTCTCCCTGCGTGGTGGCCATCGACCGCATGTTTGCGGGCAGCTATTTCGGCGGGAAGAGTCCTCTCGGCGAGACCCTGTCATTTGGCTTCGAAAAGCCATTCATCGGCCCGTGCACGATTATCGGCGTGGTTGAACATGTGAAGACCTGGGGCTTGGACGATCGCGGACCCACGCAGGCGCAGACGTACTTCGCTCTCTACCAGGACCCGGATAAGTGGGTGCCGGTCAACTTTCCTGACACGACGTTGGTGGTTCGCACGCAGTTGGACACCGCAACCGCCATGGCGGCGATCAAGAAAGTGGTATTCGGAATCGAGAGCGGCCAGCCCGTCTACGACGTCCGGACCATGCAGGAGATCACCTCAGAGTCGATGGCCTCCGAGCGCTTTCCCATGGTGCTCCTCGGCGCATTTGCGGGCCTCGCGCTGCTGCTGGCGTGTGTCGGCATTTACGGAGTGATCTCTTACTCGGTCAGCCGGCGCGTGCACGAAATCGGAATCCGGATGGCATTGGGCGCCGCCCGCCGTGACGTGCTGCGTATGGTGCTCGGGCGCGGCGCGCGCATCGCGCTCGCCGGCGTCTTGATCGGCCTGCTGGCAGCGTTGGCGCTCACGCGACTGATCGCCGGGATGCTCTTCGGCGTCAGCCCTCGCGATCCGCTCACGCTGGCTGGAGTCGCGGCGCTGCTGGTCGTAGTTGCCCTGGTAGCGTCCTACATTCCCGCGCGACGGGCGACGAAGGTGGATCCGATGAGGGCGCTGAGGTGGGAGTAATTGCCGATTGCCGATTGAAGAAGCTGTCAGCTGTCAGCCGTCAGCTATCAGCCTTCAGCTATCAGTCGAACCACGGATGATGGCTGAGTGCTGATAGCTGATAGCTGAGGGCTGAGGGCTGAAAGTTGAAGGCTTGGACTTCGTATATTACGCCCGATTGCCACAGGAGCCGGTTGACGCGCGCGCAGTGATCGCGGTATACCCCTCCGCAGCGACGTGGTCGCCGCAGCGTAATCAAATTTGGGCAGGCGGATGGGAGATGGAGTTCTATGAGAAACACCAGGGGGAGTGAACCATTTGACGCCAGACGAAGGTGGGAAATAGCGAGCGCTATCTGCCTGCTTTACGCGGTAGCCAGTGTCGCCGCGTCCGCGCAGACTTTCACCACACTTTACAACTTTTGCTCTCTTAGCAGTTGCACCGATGGTGCCGCCCCTCAGGCGGGGCTCGTGCAGGCCACGAATGGCGAACTGTATGGGACGACCTCAGCTGGCGGGAGCGCCGGTTTCGGGACTGTATTCAGCATGACTCCAGGTGGCGCGTTGACAACTTTGCACAGCTTTTGCCTGCAGAGCAGTTGCGCCGACGGTTCATTCCCGGTAGGAGGCTTGGTGCAGACCACCGACGGAGACTTTTATGGTACGACTGACAGCGGCGGCGTGTATGGATCTGACACGGGCGGCTATGGAACAATCTTTGACCTTACACCCAGCGGCACGTTTACTACCGTTCAGAGCTTCGACGGCACCGATGGGCAGAATCCTTTGGCGTTACTTGTCCAGTCTGGAAACGGCACTCTTTACGGTACAGCGGGTGGCGGAGCTTATGCACATGGCGAGGTCTTCAAACTGACCTCGGGTGGCACGCTCTCGGCGCTGGTCAGCTTGTGCGAACGGTATCCGTGTCCCAGAGGGGCATACCCATATGCTGGCCTCCTCATGGCGGCCGACGGGAGCTTGTACGGTACCACTCTTCAAGGGGGGGTCGGCACCTGCAACGAGGATCCGCCTGATGGGTGCGGCGTTGTTTTCAAGACAACCGTGGAAGGCAAGGCGACCGTTCTTTATAGCTTTTGCATACTCACCGACTGTCTGGATGGACAAAATCCCCTCGGAGCTCTGGTCCAGGGGAGCGACGGGAACCTGTATGGGACGACCCAAAATGGCGGAGCCAACTGTGTCGGCGATTACGGTTGCGGAACAGTATTCAAGATGACGACGGGCGGGGTTCTAACGACGTTGTATAGCTTTTGCTCGCAATCGGGCTGCGCTGACGGGGCAAATCCGTATGCCGGTCTGATTCAGGGTTCAGACGGGAACCTCTATGGGACGACTGGTTACGGTGGAGCCAGCGGTCAAGGAACAATTTTCAAAATTACTCCGGCGGGCGAGCTTACGACCCTTTACAGTTTCTGCGCCCAGAATGGGTGCACCGATGGCGCGAACCCTACTGCGCCGCTAGTCGAGGACACGAATGGAGAATTATATGGGACCGCTTTTGAGGGTGGAACCGCTGGTTTCGGCGTCGTATTCAGAATTAGTGCGGGTCTAGGGGAGTTCGTCGAGCCGGAGCCCAGCTCAGGGGAAATCGGATCGACGGTCGAAATCTTGGGGACAGCCATAGGCGGTGCCACGAGCGTGACCTTCAATGGGGCACCCGCGAGCTTCACGGTGTCCTCCAGTTCCCTGATTACGACCACGGTGCCCGCGGGGGCGACCACAGGGAGAATCGAGGTGACTACCCCACATGGAACAATTCGCAGCAACGTGCGCTTCCGGGTTCTGCAGTAACCCGCGCGGCTGGCGATGAAGGTGGATCCGATGAGGGCGCTGAGGTGGGAGTGATTGCCGATTTTCGATTGCTGATTGCCGATTGAAGAAGCTGTAAGCTGTCAGCCGTCAGTTGTCAGTAGAACCACGGATGATTGCTGGTTGCTGATAGCTGATAGCTGACGGCTGAGAGCTGAGACCGCGCTAGCGTCACGGGTAAAACCGGCATATACTCACGCCATGGCAAACTTCGAAAAACACGCACCAGGATCGTTCTGCTGGATTGAACTTGCGACCACGGACCAGAACGCCGCCAAGAGCTTCTACGGGTCGCTGTTCGGCTGGGCGGCCGACGACATGCCCATGGGTCCGAACGATTTCTACACCATGTTCAAGCTCGAAGGACGCGAAGCCGCGGCCGGATACACGCTGCGCCCGGATCAGCGCGCTCACGGGGTGCCGCCGCATTGGTTGATCTACGTGGCCGTGGAGAACGCCGACGATGCGGCGCGGCGCGCGAAGGATCTGGGCGGCACGGTGCTCGCTGGTCCGTTTGACGTCTTTGACGCCGGCCGCATGGCCGTGTTGCAGGATCCCGCCGGCGCCGCCTTTTCGGTATGGCAGCCGAACCAACACACGGGCATCCGGATTGGCGGCGTAGAAGGCACGCTGTGCTGGGCCGACTTGAGCACACCCGACCGGGAACGCGTGGAACCGTTTTATACCGGCCTGTTCGGCTGGTGGTTCGGGAAGGAAGACGAAGACCCGGCGCACGCTTACTGGCATATCAAGAACGGCGAAGAATTCATCGGCGGGATTCCGCCTGCAACCTACCGCAGTCCCGGGATGCCGGCGCACTGGCTGGCTTATTTCCTCGTCAACGACGTTAACGCGTCCGCGGAAAAAGCAAAGGGTCT
>JASHQD010000013.1 GCA_030037755.1 Terriglobia bacterium | reverse complement strand
AAGTAACCTTGATAGCCACAATGCCCAGGCGCTGGTTCGCGATCCGGCGAAAAGCCTGGCGAATCTCTTCGAAATGCGCCATGCGGTAGTTCTTTACCAGCACGCGCAGAAAATTTGATACCGCCAGCGACAGTCCGAGGCGATGCACGATCGTATCCAGGACCTTGAGCTTCGACCCCAGAGGAACGGCCGGCGCTTCGAACAGGTTGCGCAGTTCGGCGCTTTCCGCATTCACGGCCGAAAACGCAGCCAGTTCGTCAAGAGCGCGCCGGTAATCGGACGTCTCGGCGATCACATCCGCCAGAGCGCGAGCGTACCGGCCTGCGATCCGGAAAGCCATCAGTTCTGCACCCCGGATTTCTTGAGATCGCCCACAAAGCGCGCCACCAGACCGCGGCGCGCGGAATCGTCGAGCCGCTGGCGGATCATGACCTCGGCCAACTCCACTGCCTGACCGGCGGTGAAGCGCCTCAATTCGACCTTGGCCGCGCGCGTTGCCGACTCGATCTGCGTCTGGGCAAATTCCATCAGGCGCTGGGCCTCCGTCTGCGCTGCCTGCATCAGGCGCTCGCGTTCGGCGGCCATGGCCCGTTCCGATTCAACTTTAAAGGCCGCTATTTCGTTTGAAAGATTATTCAGCTTCGCCTCGACCTCGTTCATGCGGGCGTCAGCCGCGGCCAGCGCCTTCCGGCCCTCTTCCAAGCCCTGGCGGATGGCATCGTTGCGGTCGGCGAAAAAATCCTTGAGCGGCTGCCTCAGAAAATAGACCAGTGCGGCAGCCATAATCAGGAAATTGATGATCTTGTAAGTGCCTTCGCGCGATTCTGCGGGCGATTGGTCCGATTGCAGGAGAATAGCGGAGACTTCTGGAGAGGGGCCGCCAAGCCGCGCCCGGCGCGGTGCCGCATGTGCCTCGGCCGCAACCATGAAAAGCCCGAGCACTGCGGAGAGCGTGATGGGCAGAAGTCTCGTTCTCAACCCTGTCCCTCCGCTACGCCGCCTGCCGCTGCTGGACCGGCAAGAATCGTGCCGGCGATCTGATCGGCAAGCGACCTGCTTGATTGGGCCAATTCGCTCCGAGCTTGCTCCGCCTGCGCCGCCAGATCCCCCTGCGCCGCTTTGACCGTCGCGTCGGCCTTGGCTCGCGCCTGTTTCACCACTTCATCGCGCGCCGCCAGCGCCGTTCTGCGATCGGCCTCGCGCTGCGCGTAGATCTCCTGTCTCGCCTTGAGCCAGCGCGCCTCATACTCGGCGGCGCGTGCATCGGCCTGCGCCGCGCGTTCCCTGGCGCGCGCCACCGCGCCCTTGCTCAATTCGTCGCGCTCTTTCATCACAGCCGCAAGCGGCCGGAATAAGATTCGGCGCAGAATAAAGACCAACAGGGCGACGAAAATGACCGTCGGGATTGCTTGGACAAACGCCTGCGCGAGCTCTTGACCGATGTTACCCATGTTGCGTGGACTTTAGTTGTTCAGCTTACAACTCGAGTGTGCCCGGGGGGCCTTAACAAAATACGCTATCACGCCAATTTCAGGACTGTCAATGACTTTAGGGGTGGTCGGTGGTGGGTGGCTGGTGGCAATCACAACGTCTTTAAAGGCTGGCGCCCGCCCGGCCCCAAGCTTGAGGCGAGACGCGTCTCTTCGTAAAATTCCCTTTCTCTTCAAACCGTCCGGATGATAATGTTGCCACCATGATCGACGCTGGCCAGGCGACCGCGCAACAGCCGGTGGAACGTCCCGAGATCGAGGTTCTGATCCCGGCTGATCGAATCGCCGCGCGCATTCGCGAGCTCGGCGTCCAGATCAGCCAGGACTATCAGAATCGCTCCTTGCGCCTGGTGGGAGTCCTCAAAGGCGCCTTCGTCTTCCTCTCCGACCTTCTGCGGGCGATGGATCACCCCGACATCACTCTCGACTTTCTGGGCGTCGCCACGTATGGCAACGCGTCGCAAACCTCCGGGGAAGTGCGCGTCACCAAGGACCTCGATCAGAGCATCGAGGGCTTGGACGTTCTGGTCGTGGAGGATATCCTCGACAGCGGGGTCACGTTCCAGTACCTCCTGACCGCTTTGCGCAATCGCAAACCTGCGAGCCTCCGCACAGCCACACTGCTCGACAAGCCCTCGCGGCGCATCCGGCCGGTGCATGCGGACTATGTGGGATTTTCGATTCCCGATGCTTTCGTGGTGGGCTACGGTCTCGATTTCGCGCAGAAGTACCGCGAGCTTCCCTACATCGGCGTGCTCAAAACGTAATCCGTCGGCGAACGAGGGTCAGACCGGACACGTTCGAGGACGCTCATCGGCGCGCAGACCCGCCTGGGCAGGTTCAGCGATTTCCCGCAGAACGTCCGGGCCTGTACCAGCTCCGCGCGCGCGTTTTCATAAACTCCCGGCGAGCGCCCTGCCAGTCTTTCATGCCGTACAGCCACGTCCTCGAGTCCGGACGTTGTCTTGATGAGATCAACGCTGCGCCTCTGGCGCGTAACCGGAGACATGAGGGCGGTGATATCGCCAGTCTTGTCGCGCATACGCCGCCACGATCAGCAACGCAAGAATCAGAATCGCGGTTTTGAAATCGAAGCGCTTACGCGCTTCCAAATCGATTCGCAAGAGGTCCCCAAGCGCCTCGGTTCTCAATAACTTGCTAAGATACTCCTCTGTCGTTCTCACGCGCGATTATCTGGGGCCGCGAATTACTGCGAGTGGGCTGCCAAATTCGGGAGGTGCTCTTCATGGATCGGATGATGCTGAAGCAGAAGCTCGTTAACGCTGTGCTGCTCATGATCATGCTTGGAACCGCCGCCGGCGGCGCGGGGGCGCAGGCGACGCCTTCTCCGGCGCTACTGGTGCTCCTGAAGCGCGACACCACACTCGCGATCGTCGATCCCTCCACATTGAAAGTGGTCGAACGCGCGCCATCTGGACCCGATCCGCACGAAGTGGCCGCGTCGCCCGACGGGAAGCTGGCGTACATTTCCAACTACGGTTTTGGCGCGTATCACACGATATCGATCATCGACCTCGCCACCGCGCGGCCGCTACGAACGTTTGACCTCGCCCCATTGTCTGGCCCGCACGGGCTCTGGTTCGCGGGCGGCAAGCTGTACTTCACCGCGGAGGCCAACAAAGTAATCGGCCGGTACGATCCCGATGCGCGGAGGGTGGATTGGATATTGGGTACGGGGCAGAATCGCACACACATGGTTCTGGTTGCGCCCGATCTCAATCGTATCTTCACGTCGAATGTGAACTCCGGCACGATCAGCATCATCGAGAAATCGGCCGCTCCCGCAGGCGGGTTCGGACCGCCCGGCGGTGGACCGCCTCGCGGCGCAGGTGGGCCGCCTCCGCCGCCCGGCGGCCGCGCGATGCCTCCGCGTTCTCCCGATTGGAATGAGACGGTGGTGAAAGTGGGCCCAGGCTCCGAGGGCTTTGACGTTTCACCCGACGGCAAGGAACTCTGGACCGGCAACGCGGGCGACGGCACGATCTCGATCATCGACATATCCGCCAGGAAGGTCGTGGCAACGCTGGACGCCAACGTCAGGGGCGCAAATCGGCTGAAATTCACTCTTGACGGCAAACTGGTTTTCGTTTCAACGCTGGGCGGACCGGACCTGGCGATCTTCGACGCCGCCACGCGCCAGGAAGTGAAGCGCATCCCTCTGGGTCACGGCGCCGCGGGTATTCTGATGCAGCCTGATGGGTCGCGCGCCTACGTCTCCTGCAGCCCTGATGACTACGTCGCGGTGATCGATCTGAGAACTCTGCAGCTGGTTGGCCGTATCGACGCCGGCCGGGAGCCGGACGGTCTCGCGTGGGCCACGCGGGAGTAGCCGGCCGGTCTTCCTCTGCCCGCGCTGAAACGAAGTTCACCGAGCATTCCCGTGGCGGCCACGGTCCCGATGAAGTGCTTGTGGGAGCCTCGTTCAAATGAGGTCGCAAGACCGCACGCACAGTCCGACAGTCGACTGGCCGGCGTGGCAACGGTTTCTGCTCGCTCTTGCCGGATTGGGAGTGGCACTGCTGTTGGCCCTGGAAGCGACCGTGCTCCGGGAGACCGGCCGGTTTCCACTGGCGATCGCGGCAGCGGTCACAGCGCTTGCTCTGGCCGCCGCGGTGGCGGTAGGAACCGTGCCGTATCTCGCGCGTCGAACCGTCCTCAGCCGGTTGATGATCCGGATCGAGTACGAATTTACGCGCGCCGGTTTGGTCTACGTTGTTTTGATGTTCTCCATCGCGCTGGCGGCGGTCAATACCGGCAACAATCTGCTGCATCTGATTCTTGCCGTCCTGCTCGCCGGCGTTCTCGTCTCAGGCGTCGTCTCGCGCCTGACACTGCAGGGCCTGGAGATCGAACTCGACCTGCCCGAGCACATCTTCGCGCGCCGTCCGGCGCCGGCGCGTCTCACATTGCACAACAACAAGCGTGTGTTCGCCTCGTTCGCGGTGTCGCTGGCGTCGCCGCGCGCCCGCCGGACGAGTACCACGCCGCCCAAACGGCAGGTCGTCGCGGAGCCTCTCTTCTGGGACTATCTTCCGTCGCAATCCGCCCAGGCGCGCCGCCTGGAATTGACCTTTCCCGAGCGTGGCCGATATGCACAGGATGGATTCCGCCTCGCGACGCGTTTCCCTTTCGGGCTGCTCGTGAAGGCACGCCTTGCGCCCTTGCACCGGGAATTGATCGTGCTGCCCGCCATCGAGCCCACGGCGGAATTCTACGAGGTCCTGCCGCTGGTTAGCGGGGAGGTTGAAACCCCCGCCAAGGGACGCGGTCACGATCTTTACGCCATTCGCGACTATCAAGCGAGTGATGCGGCCCGGCACGTGGATTGGAAGGCCACGGCACGCTCGCAGCGTCTGAAGGTACGCGAGTTTACGCGCGAGGACGAACGGCGCGTGATTCTGGTGCTCGACGCGCATCTGGCTTCAACCGAACCCGTCCAGCGCGCCCGCTTCGAAAAGGCCGTGGATCTGTGCGCCTGCCTGGCCTGGCACTTCTATGAGATCGGCGCCGAGATGCAGTTCGTAACCCAGGGCAGCGAAACACGGATGGGACCGTCGAGCACCGTGATCTACCCGGCCCTCGAGCACATGGCCCTCGTCGAACCGAGCGCCGACGCCGGACTCCTCGGCCGCCTGCCGCCAAGTGCGCCAGGCTTCCGGATCATTCTCACTGGCCGGCCACGCGGATCGATATCGAGCGGGCTGTGGAGCACGTCGTATATCGTGTTCTTCGATTCGTTGTAGCGTGGAGCTCGAGGCTGATAACGCTTGCCGCCCTGATCGTCGTGGCCGACGGCGTGAGACGCTGACATAAGAGACGCGTCGCCGCCACGGGGGTTAACTCCGCGGTTCAGGAGCCGGCGAAGGAGCGAGGTCGGAGTTATACGAATCCACGATGCATTTCCACTGCCCATCGCTCTGCTTCTTCCAGATCTCGACTGTCTTTCCCGTGTCGCGCACCAGTGGCCCTCCCTTAGGATCCTGCACGGAGTCCTGGTACGTTCCGTAGATGTAGCCGAGTTCCCCGGATTTCGCCACCTCGGTCTTCGAAGCCTTCCACGAGATGGACGTGGTGTTCGGTCCCAGCATGGCAGCCCAGGCCTGGCGAATCGAGTTCCGGTCCGTGATGATGGGCGCATTGGGGGGAAGCATCACAGCGCCCTCGGCATAGAAGGCGACCGTGGCGTCGACGTCCTTGCGTGATGCTGCGGCGGACCATTGCCCGTCGGCCGCCTGGAGCGCAGCGACGTCGCCATTGTCAACCTGCGACGGTGGGCCGCAGGCAATGATCAGGATGGTGGAAGCGATCAGGGAAAACAGCAGGACACTTCGCATGGGTATTCTCTCGGTTTTGGATTCCTTGCCAACTGCTCACGATACGCCAACTCGCGGCACGGGGTCCATTCTCAAAACGAAGCGGCCCCCCAACAAGAAAAGTCTGCAATGTCCCCGACATTCACGGGGCATCCACAAGCTACACTCGGTCTTTGAAGCCCGAGTCTTTCGAGAACACGCAGTTGCAGGCCGCGCGCTCACGCGGCGTCGAGGTCTGAGGCACGGTAGGGAGGTGGATGCTCATTGTCAGAATCGATGTTTACGATATACTTTGCCCGATGCGAACGATCGAGGAGAGGAATCTGTCCAAATGACGATCGGACGTCAAGTCGCTTGTTCTTTAATATTCTTGCTATTTTCCGGTCCCGCCATTGGCCAGTCCCAGAACCCGCAGAAAAAACACCTCCTGGTCCTGGGAGAGGAAAAGGGATATCGGCACGATTCCGTCTCCCATGCCATGGCCACTATTGAGCGCCTGGGAGAAGCGACCGGACTGTGGGACACCACGCTGCGTACGGACACAGAAGTACTCACCAAGAAGAAACTGGAGTATAACGCCAAGAATCTAAATGATTTTGATGCCGTCGTTTTCTTTACCGGCGGCAGCCTGCCCCTGGACGCGCAACAGAAGGAGGACTTGCTTTCCTTCGTCCACGACGACGGAAAGGGTTTCGTCGGCGTGCACAGCGCCGCCATTACCTTTACTGACTGGCCTGAGTACGGCGAGATGATCGGTGGTTACTTTGATGAGCACCCCTGGGGCACTTTTGATGCGCCCATCATCGTGGAGGACCCGCAGTTTCCCGGCATGCAGCAGTGGCCGCACTCATTCATATTGCGGGACGAAATCTACCAAATCAGGAACTACTCCCGCGACAAAGTGCGTGTGCTGATGCGCCTGGACGCCAACCAGCTGGATTTATCGAACCCGAAGGTGCATCGCGCCGACCGCGATTTCGCAGTTACTTGGGCGAAGATGTATGGCAAGGGACGCGTCTATTATTCAACCCTCGGTCATCCCAAGGAGAATTGGGACAATCCCAACCTGCAAAAAATGTATACGGAGGCTATCAAGTGGGCCATGGGCATGGTCGAGGCCGATGTCACACCGCGTCCGCTGCCAGCCAACTGAAGGGCCGGTGGCCCAGCCACTCTTGGCTGTGCGCCCCGGGCAAGTGCAACAGAGTCAGCACAGGCGAGAGTGCCTGTGCCACCCTCAGCGTCTGAGGCGAATCTCAACATGACCCGAAGGAGCTTTGCCAGGACGGTTGCGGGCGCCGTAGCGATGGCGGCTGTTCCGCTTCGACCACAGCGCGCACTCGACATCGGAATTGGCACCTACAGTTATCACAATCTGTCCATCGACGAAATGATCGTCCAACTCAACAATCTTCGCATTCAAGAAATCGAGATGTCGCGGGGAGAGTTCATGCTCTTCAGCAAGCCGGAAGATAGTTTGTTCCGGTCTACGAGGGAAAAACTGGACCGCGTGGGGATCCGTTGTGTTTCGTACTACACAGCCACCATTGCCGACGCGCGAGATGTCGATAGCGCAGTGCGATTCGCAGATTTGTTAGGCGCCCGCAATGTCAGCGGCGACGCGACGGGAAACACTCTGGTCGAAATCGACCGGCGCTTCACCCGGGAGGGCATCACCTTTGGAATCCATAATCACTACTTTAAGGGACAGAGATTCCCCTACGAGAGTCCGGACGATGTTTTGAAAGCGCTCGCGGGACTGTCCACGACCGTTGGCGCCACGGCCGATGTGGGTCAGTTCGCGTCGTGCGGGTACGATCCCGTAGACGCGATCCGCAAACTGGCGCCGCGACTGAAGCTCGTGCACCTCAAAGACATTCAGGCTCCCCACGGCGAAGTTAACGTGTTGTTGGGAACAGGAATCTGCAGAATTCCTGAAGTGATGCGCGAATTACGCCGTCGGAAATTCGAAGGATTGGTCGCAGTGGAATACGAAAAGGAAGGCGACGTCGAAGACGACGTGCGGCGGGAAGTGGAATTTGCGCGCAAGTTGGCGGCGTGATGCGGACACTTCCACTGTTCATCTCTTCAGACAGCGCGTCAAAAGCAACTCTGCTCATCTCGGGAAACTCGCCCCAAATATCGGTGCTTTGCTCTTAGACTGTTCCCCGATGGCCTCGTCGTGAAGCGTATCCCAGTGTTCTTGGAGAAGCCCGCCTTCGATGCGGAGGATGTCGGCAGCCCGCAAGTCAGACACCCGCCGCGAAGCGGGTGGCTTAGTCAGTGGGACCGCCTCAAAGGCGGTTGCCCAAGTGGTTCTGTCGTCGCGCTAAAGCGCGTCTTGATGCTTTGACCCTAAAAGCGTCCGGTTCCATCCGCTTCCTCCTGGTCGCGGATGTACTGGCGGATTTGCTCCAGTTCGAACCCGACCGTCGAGACGGCGTAGCCGCGAGCCCAGAGGTGCTCGCCCGTGAAGTTCCGCTCGCGACCACACAATCGGGCCACGGCAATCGCACTCTTCCCATTCAGGAACCCGATGATCGAGGCCACCGGGTACTGCGGAGGAATTGCAATGCACATGTGCACATGGTCCGGCCGCAGATGTCCTTCGAGAATCTCACATTCCTTCTGCCGGGCCAAGGCGTGGAGAATCTCGGCACTGGTTTCGAACCAGCGCCAGAATCTCCCCCAGCTGCTGGCGGACTTTGCCAAACAACACTTTCCACCGATGCTTGGGGATGAACACAACATGGTATTTGCACTCCCATTTCGAATGGGATAGGCTCTGATAAGGGTTCGACATTTCATCCTCCTCTCGGAGTTGGTTCTCACCAAGCCACCTGGAGGCGGATGTTACCCCGGGCAACGGTCAAACCTTTTTCGAGTCTCACTGGTCGAACCAGTGGCTTACCTCAATGACAGTTACGCCCAAGTCTTTGGCCGCGCGCCGGGCGAACGC
>JASHQD010000124.1 GCA_030037755.1 Terriglobia bacterium | reverse complement strand
CACGCCGAACTGCGCGCCGATCAGCAAGCCCTCGGGAAAAAGCTCCACCACCTGCGTCGGAGTCGCGTCCGTGGCCACGTCGTAGTCCTTGGACGCGATCTTCATGACGAGGTCGCGCACGCAGCCGCCGGCCCACAGCGCCTGAAATCCGGCGTCGCGCAGACGATCGACAATGGCCCGCGCCGCCGCGCGCTTTGCGTCCATCGGAGTATTACAGCAGGTTTTGCAGTTGAGGTGTTAGGCGCGGGGGGCCTTTCTGCTAGAATGTTGCTTGGCTGCGCCTCGCTCCGGAGATTCGGATTCCTCGCATGGCCGAAAACCTCGTCATTTATCCCGGCTCGTTCGATCCCATCACGAACGGCCACCTCGATCTGATCGAGCGCGGCGCGCGCATGTTCGAGCATCTGGTGGTGGCCATTCTCACCAACATCGAGAAGCGGCCGTTCTTTACCGTGAACGAGCGCGTCCACATGCTGGAGGAGGTCACCAAGGGGATGCCCAACGTGTCCGTGGACACATTTAGCGGGCTGCTGGTGGAATACGCGAAGCGCAAGAAGGCGCGCGCGATTCTGCGCGGCATCCGCGCGTTCTCGGATTACGAGTATGAGTTTCAGATGGCACTGATGAACCGGAAGCTGGAGCCTACGCTGGAAACGGTGTTCCTGATGCCGGCCGAGGCCTACACGTATGTCAGCTCGCGGCTGGTCAAAGAGGTGCTGCAGCACGGAGGAAATCCCAAAAATCTGGTGCCGCCGTACGTCGAGCGGCGCATGAAGGAGAAACTTGCGGCGCGGCGCGCCGCCAACGGGTAAAGCATGCACTTTTCAGAAAGCATTTCTCGGATCACCGTATCTTCGACCGCGGCTGTGGTGGCGCGGGCCGATCAGCTCAAGGCGTCGGGCGCCAATCTCGTGGACTTCGGCGCCGGCGAGCCGGATTTTCCCACGCCGGAGCACATCAAGCTGGCCGCAACGCAGGCGCTCGAGCACAATTTTACCCGCTACACGCCCACGGGCGGCATCGGCGATCTGAAAAAGGCGATCGTGGAGCGCCACCGTCGCGATCTCGGGTCCAACTACAAGCCCGAAGAGTGCGTCGTGACCGTGGGCGGCAAGCAGGCGATTTTCGAAGCGGTGGCCGCCTGCGTGAATCCGGGCGACGAAGTCATTCTGCCCGTGCCCTACTGGACGTCCTATCTTGACATCATCCGTTATCCCGATGGCCAGCCGGTGCTGGTCCACACGCACGAGCGCGAAGGCTTCACGCTGTGGGCGGCGGACGTCGAGCGCATGATTACGCCCAAGACGCGAATGATCATCGTCAACTCGCCGAGTAATCCAACGGGCGCGGTGGTCTCAAATGACGAGATGGAGAAGCTGTTGGCGATCGCCGAACGCCACAACATCTGGCTGCTTACCGACGAGTGCTACTGCCGCTTCCTCTACGACGGACGCGCGCCGTTCTCGCTCGCGGCTTCGAAGAATCGCGACAACTTGATCGTGACCGGATCGCTTTCGAAGACCTACGCCATGACCGGCTGGCGCGTAGGATTCGCGCTCGGACCGAAGGAATTGATCTCAAACATGGTCAAGCTCCAGAGCCATTCGACATCGAATGTGACCTCATTTGTGCAGCGCGGGGCGATCGAAGCGCTTGCGGGTCCGCAGGACTCGGTGGAGGCGATGCGCGCCGAATACGAGCGCCGCCGCAACCGGATCGTCGCGGGGTTGAAGGCGCTGCCCGACGTGCATTGCGCGCTGCCCGGCGGAGCGTTCTACGTCTATCCCAACGTGAAGGCGTACCTGACTCCAGAGTTCAACGTGAACGCCCTGGCGTCGCGTCTGCTCGATGAGTCGCTGGTCGCCGTCGTGCCCGGACCGGCGTTCGGCACCGACGATCACGTCCGCTTCTCCTACGCCGCGTCGCTCGAAACCATCGAAGAAGGCCTGGCGCGATTCGGCTCGTTCCTCTCGAAGCTTCGTTCCACTCATAGCGCCACCTATGCCCGGGCTTGATCAACCTCTGCTGCTCGCGCCGGACTTCAAAGAGAAGATCTGGGGACGCGAACAGCTCGATCCGCTTTAC
The DNA here is from genome assembly GCA_030037755.1 of Terriglobia bacterium. GTDB lineage: Bacteria > Acidobacteriota > Terriglobia > UBA7540 > UBA7540 > Gp13-AA77. Next base: position 2,272 of record JASHQD010000124.1, on the reverse strand, counting down.
GGCAGCAATGAAACCGATAGCGACAGTTCTTCGCGGAGATCGCGACGCCCCGCGAATCGCGTGCCGCAGCCGAAGGCGCGTCGCATCGGCGAGGCGTGGCTGACCGGCGATGGCGCGCGGTTCATGACCGGTCCGGTCTCCGGGCTGAAGCTCGCCGAAGTCTTGGCCCGCTCGCGCGCTGAGTTGTGCGGATCGCGATGGACGGCCGATTACTTCCCCTTTCTCGCCAAGTTTCTCTTCACCAGCGACTGGCTTTCGATGCAAGTGCATCCGGATGACGATTACGCCGCAGTCCATGAAAAAAGCCGCGGTAAGACGGAAGCCTGGTACGTGATCAAGCGCGATGAGGACGCTTCGATCGCTCTCGGGCTTGGCCCCGGAAACACTCGAGCCGCGCTCGAATCCGCCTGCCGCGCAGGACGTTCGCGCGATCTGGCGCAATGCTTCCGGCCAAAGCCCGGCGAGGGAGTGTTTGTCCCCTCCGGAACTCTTCACGCGCTCGGGCCGGGCCTTGTGATCTTTGAACTGTCGGAGACCAGCGACGTGACCTACCGGCTCGACGATTACGGACGGCTCGACAATCGCGGCCGGCCCCGCGATTTGCACCTGGAGCGCGGCCTCGAGACCGTCCGGCTCGACGCGCCTGCATATCGCGACTTGGCGCGGCTGGAGTTCGAGGAACCGTTCGGTACGCGGCGCTACGTTGTGGCCTGCCGGTACTTCGCCATCGAGGTGCTAGTGGTCGAAGAAAGGCACACGTTCCCCCCTCCGCCTGATCGAGTGGAGGCGCTCGCCGTCATCGAGGGCGAAGGACGTGTGGAGACTGCGTGCGGATGGCTGGCCTATGCCCCCGGCCAGACCTGGCTGATACCCCCGGGGTCCGTGGCTTATCGACTTGTTCCGGAAGAGAAATCGCGGTTCGTTCGATTCTACGTGCCCGATCTCGATCGCGATTTCCGCCAGCCTCTGAGAAAACGCGGTGTCGCAGCCGAGGAGATCGGCAAAGTGGTGTTTCGAGACTGATGCCTCGTGATTCGGTCTTCAACCATACGTACGCTGTGATCCTTGCCGGCGGCAGTGGAACACGCTTCTGGCCGGCGAGCCGCCGCCGCCGTCCGAAGCATCTGCTCGACGGGATCTTCGGCTCCGGAACGCTCCTGCAGCGGACCGTCGAACGCATCAAGCCGCTGATCCCCGCCGAGCGCACCTACATATTCACCAACACGCTCCTGAAGCAACCGATCGCGAAGCTGTTACCGCAGATTGCTTCGCGCCAAATCGTGGCCGAACCCGCCGCGCGCAATACCGCTCCGAGCCTGGGACTGGCGGCTCACGAGATTCTGCGCCGCGACGCGCAGGGCATCATGGTGGTGCTGCCGTCTGATCATCTGATCACGAAACCGGCGGTGTTTCGCAGCGTGATCCGCGCCGCGGTCGAAGCCGGCTCGATCGGGGGTCGATCGGTGTTGATCGGGCTCAAGCCGTCGTCCGGGCATACCGGGTTCGGCTACATCCGGCAGGGCGATGAGATTCCGCCGGTCGCTGGCCATCGCATTTTCCGTGTGCGGAGCTTCGTCGAAAAGCCTTCTGCGGACGTGGCTGCGCAATACGTCGTTTCCGGGGAGTACCTCTGGAACGGTGGCATGTTCGTGTGGCGTGCTTCGACGCTGCTCGCGAATCTCGCGCGCTTCAAGCCGCGGATCGCCCGGGCGCTCGATCGAATTGCTGCCGGCGGAGGTGCGAATTCCACATCGCCCATGGGGCGCATCTACCCCAAGATCGAAAAGATTTCGGTAGACTATGCCGTAGCGGAGCGCGCCGACGAGGTCTACGTGATTCCTGCCAACCTGGGCTGGAGCGACGTCGGCAGTTGGTCGGAAGTTTACGCACTGCGATCCAAGGACAAGGACCAAAATGTGCGGCCGCCGCGGAGTCTATGCTACGGCTCGCAAGGGAATCTCATCGTGAGCGGAAAGTTCGTGGCGGCAGTCGATGTTCAGGATTTGGTGATCATCGAGACGGCGGACGCGATTCTGGTCGCGAATCGAAATCGCGCACAGGACGTGGGCAAGGCGGTTGTCCAATTGGAGAAGAAAGGCTGGAAAGATCTGTTGTAATTCCGAGCAGCGCATGGCGACCAAGACCACTTCTGAGGGCGTAATCAAGTTCGGCACCGACGGTTGGCGCGCGCAAAACGGCGAGGATTTCACATTCGAGAACGTGCGGCGTGTCGCGCGCGCAGTCGCAGACTACGTGCGCGCCGAAGGCGAGC
>JASHQD010000123.1 GCA_030037755.1 Terriglobia bacterium | reverse complement strand
TGAGATCCTGGGCGTGCCGGTCGATCTCTCCCCCGCCGCAGCCCTGAAGGAGCCTGTGCGACAGAAGGCCGCCCGCGAGGCCGTGCTTGCCTTTTAGAGAACCTTCCTTATCGTTGCGGGACATTGTTGCTGCGATTCAGGCAACGGAGCGGTTTACGGAAGGTATGGACTTCGAAGCGTTCCAGGCCGACGCCAAGACCATTGCCGCCGTCGAACGGAAGCTCCAGGTGATCAGCGAAGCCGCCGCGAGGCTGGGCGACGATGCGGAGCGGCTCTGCCCCGGCCCGCCCTGGCGAGACATTCGCGGCATTGGCAACTGGCTTCGGCATCAATACGACCAATTGGAGTTGGATGTCATCTGGAAGACGGTGAAGGACGATTTGCCGCCGCTTAAGGTGTCTGTTCAGCGAGCGCTTGAGAAATCTTGAGAGCTCCCGGACGTGGACTGAACCTCGCGCAGCGGCTGAGCGGACGCGCTGACCAGCTACTACATGCACAACAGTCCGGTGAGGGTCGCCGCGGTCAACGGCGCCGACAAGCTCCTCTGCGATCGGCCCGTATTCAGGATGGTGTTCGGTGTTAACAAATCAGGGGGGCTGTCAAAGGCGACGAATTTGCCGATGACGATTGAGCTCAGCCTGCCCACGAATCCCGCTCTTGGTTAACGCATTCCTGGGCGTCCTGGCCCTGACCAGATTTCCTTACCAACGCCTCGCAACCTCCATAATGCTATGCTGCGGAGCTGCCTTGTCCCGAGGGTGCGGCGCGAAGCGCCTTGGAGTGCGGCGGCTTGACAACGCCTTTCCGCGTGATCCAGGTTGCCGTTCGAAGGCGGCGTCAGGCCGCCGCACTCCAAGTCGCTTCGCGCCCCGTCACAGGTCAAGTGCGACGCTATCCGGTAGATGGAAATGCATACATAAACCGGTCAGAGAAGTCCGCGGAGCAGCCGGAATCAAGGCTCTAGGCGCGGGCAGGGATTAGGGGTCAGGGATGCCGTGATAGTGCGTGGTCGAGATACCGGTGGACACGACCTACAGAAGAATGTCGTGGCCACCCGCGGATCTTCGCTGGCAGGGACAGAGCCGCAATCCGTCTCGGGAAGATACCACCCGCCCGGTTTCACCTTGCGGGATCAGTCCCTGGCCTTTTGCCGTTCCGCCAAAAGCTGCAGGTTACGCCTGACCGTTGCCAAAGTGCTTGCATCGCCCTTTGTTTCGGCGAGAGCCAGCGCCTTGCGCAGCCACCCCTGCGCTAAATCTACTTCGCCCCGCGCCTGATAAATCTGGCTCAGGTTGTTGTACCGGATGGCAAGACCGGGTTCGTCCCCCAGACGCTCACCGATAGCGATGGCCTTGCGCAGCCACTCCTCCGCTTCACCCAACTCGCCTCGCGCGTCGTAAATCTGGCTCAGGTTGTTGTAGTCGGTGGCAAGCTTGGGTTCGTCGCCGAGGCGCTCGTGGATCGCGATGGCCCGGCGCAGCCATTGCTCCGCCTCGCCCAATTCGCCCCGGTCCTGGTAAATCAGGCTCAGGTCGTTATAGTCGATGGCGAGACCGGCTTCGTCTTCAGGCCCGCTGTCGAGCGTAATGGCAGCGCGCACGTACTCCTCGGCCCTGTCGAGGCGGCCCGCGTGTTTGTAAGCTCGTGAGAGCCAGGTCTTCGCACTGCTGAGCTGCCGCTGATTGCCCAGGCGCCCGAACATCTCATCGGCTTCGTCCAGAGCCTCGAAAGCTGCCTGCAATTCGTTTCGATTTACGCGAATGCGGCCGATCTCAAGGAGAAGACTGGCAATGGCGCTCTCGTCCGGCGGCGACTTCGAGCGATACGCGGCAAGCTGGTCGAGCTTCTCTTCGAGATCGCCAAGCCAACGTGATCCTGAGCCGGCGGCCTGCCACTCTCCCTGGGGTCCTGCGCGCGCGCCGGAGTCGTCTCCTCCGTCAAATTGCGCGGTACCCGAGCGGAAGGACCAGAAATCTCGCGCCCGCTCCGCGAGATAGCGAGTCGTCTCCGGGTCAATCCAAAAGAGAGCGCAAATTGCTTCCCGGCGAAAGAGTTCGCGGCCGTAGTTCAAGCGCTGCGAAACCGGCGCCGGCGACGTGCCGTCAGCGGCGGTCTCAACCCGGATGAGTTCCGGCAGGCCGTGCACCAGGAAGAGCGTAGGCTTGTCAGGTTTGTGGGCCGTGAAATACGCGATCGGATCGATGATCAGCGCACGATAAGCCGGGCCGGCTGCCTCGTCGTGCCGTTCGGCAAGAATCATCTGTTCGGTGCCGATTCCGTGAACGCGCAGGTCCCTGGCAAGTTCGCCCTCCAGTGCAGCAATCTTCAGACGGTTATTGCAAATCCCGAAGTAGATGCAGCCTTGGGTGCGGCTGTTCGCGACCAAGGCTACAATCTCAGCCACCGTTTCGCGATCGTGGCTGTTGAGCGGCGCCGGCGCAGCGCCAGCTGCCTCAGACTCCAATGAGCTGACGGACAATGGGGTTTACCTCGTACCAGCCTGGGCCGTTCGGGTATTGCAGAATCATGAGGTTGTGCAGAAGGTCCAGCATGGGCTTTTCGTCCTTCGAGCGGAGCTGGCCCGTCTTGTGAACTTCCTTCAGAATCTCCACCGACTCCTGGCGGGTGAGCTGGTTGTTGTACTCGCCGCGGAACTTCACCACTGCGTGGTCCACATGGTCCCGCTGGATGGAATTGGCTTTGCCCACCACGGCGCGCAAGGCCGCCGCCTGGATGATTCGAATCAGTTCGCGCGTAACGCCGCCGCTCATTTCGACTGCATAGTCGAGAGCACCCGTATCGATGAGCTGCGCGTCCATCCGGCGCAAAGCGATTTCTCGCATGCAATTCCACGCAGTGGCGCTCTTCTCCCCAGCCTGGTCCTTGATCTTGAAATTGGGCAGCATGTATTGCATGGGGAAATTCTGCTGTACCACTTTGATCTGGCCCGAGTAGAGGACCGAGGTCGGCACGGTGAAGATGATCTTCGACTCCGGCTGGACCAGAACAGGCCCCTTAGTGAGGAACAGATCCATCGAAACGTCCACCGGCGGCTTGTCGAGGTCCTCGATGACCAGAAGAACTTTCTTGTCGCCAGCCTGCGGGTGGGTTTCGATGTCGCGAATGATGCGGTTGATGAAGACGATCAATTCCGGAACGCGAGGCTCAAACTTCTGCCGGAATTCCTTGTTCTCGGAGTAGCCGGTCTTCAACGTGCCCACCGCGCTCAGAAACCAAGCGCTGATCTTTCCCTTCACCGTCACGTCAGCGCCTTCTTCTCTCTTCTTCACGACCGAGACCTCGGTGGTCCATCTCTCGAGGTCCGTGAGGAGCCTGTCCCCCAGCGCGAAGCCCGCCTTATCGGCCTCTTCGAAGAGCCGCTTGCCGATCGCCAGAAGAAGGTCGGAGTAGGTGAGGTCGAATATGTTGAGATCGCGCTCGACGGAGAACTGCACGATGAAGAATCTACGGCTGATCTCCGGGTCGCGGGTCAGGCAGTTCAATGCGGAGCTTTTTCCCGAGCCGATGTGCCCGCTGAAGAGGATCTTGAGAGGCGTAGGGTCATTGAGAAGGAGGATTTTGATCTCGTCGTGCGGGTTGTCAGGACGATCGACGTACCAATCCTTCAATCTCTCGTTGAGAGACTGCATGGGATTGAAATACTCGATGACCTTGCCCAGAAAGGCGGCCTTCATGCTGGAGCCCTCAGATCACGGCGAACGACCAGATTCCCTGAACGTCCACAGTATACAAGACTTGGAGAGCGGGCCCAAAGGCGCCTCGGTGAAGGAGACGAAAACGAAGAGGGTACCTCCGGAAATGCGGAGCTTTTCCGCAAAGGTTGGCGGCGGAGCCGCGGCGCCGGAACGCCAGAGCCAGGCTGGCGCGGACCTTGTGTCGCGGGCGGCGACGACATCGCCTTTTATATCGTCGCCACCCGCGGGGTTTAGCCGCCTCTCTTGAGTTGTCGCAATCCCTGAACGATTACATACACATCAAAACCTGGTAGGGAATGTCGCGAGCCGCCGCCTCCTTGCGCAATTCTCGGATGACTGCCGGATCGAGGGCCACGGACGTTGGTTGTTTCCGGGATTTTTTGAGCCGCCGGGCAGCCTCCCGGACTTTGCTGCGGTTGTACTCTACTTTCTCAATACCCTGGCTCACTTTTTACGGAGTAGGTCATCGTCATCATCCTCTTGCGGGGTCGCCGGCCGCGCTGACACAACTCGAATTTTTCGCTGGCGGAGCGTAAAGACGACGAAAAGCCCCCGTCCGGCCGACCTCTCACCGATCACGCCATGACGGGGCTCGTTGGCCGGCGGATCCTCGCCGTGGGCAACGCGCATACTACGGGTGCAGTTCCTGAGGCACGTACTGACGTCGCACCTTGATTTTTCCTTCGTCCTTGCGGGCCTGCGCGAGATC
>JASHQD010000122.1 GCA_030037755.1 Terriglobia bacterium | reverse complement strand
ATGCTCGCCATGGTCTCGGCGATCTGCCAGAAACGTCCGCGCCGCAGGTTCCTCGAAAGCGTCGAGGTTCCTATTCCCAAGGCGCGGGCGGTCTGCGGAGCGCGCCGCTGGTGGAGCATGTAGGCGTCGATGGTTTTCCACTGCCGGACTGATATCTCCCGCAGAAGCGTGTCATGCAGGCCGTAGACCAGGTTCGCGACACGGTCGAAGGACTCGTTGCTGGACTTGAAACCTGTCAGCGACGGGAATTTGTGAGAGGCGCCGTGCTTCACGTCTTCGATGGCGCTGCGCGCGAACACAAAGGCCTCTCCACTCAGCCTGTTCACGGGCGGAATAAGGCGGCCCTGTAACTCCCCAATTCCTACGCCCATTCGCAGTGCCAGAGGCTGCAACCGGCGGCGCAAATCAAAAATCAGTTCCGGGATCGCGGCAGGGCTCAGCGCCACAGCCTGGAACTCGTCGCCCGCCGTTACGGAATAGGGCAGCTTAAGAAGAGCCCGATGCGCGCGGGCCGCTTGGCGTAGTTTGGTTCCCAGGAACCGGCGCAGGTCCGGTCTGGAGCTCGATCCGACTATATCGGCGATGAGCACCGCCCATACGTCTGCACGCGTTGTACGCATTGGTGCAATTTTACAAAATTGCACAAAAACGTGCAATGCGTAATGTGTCGGGAGGCCCGCTAGCCGGGCGACGGCTTCTTCCTGTAGACTCAACCCATGTCTGCTTCGCGCACTTTTGTTCAAATCTCCCTTGACTTCACCAATCTCGCCGACGCTCTCGAGATGGCGCATCGCGCGGCGCAAGCCGGCGTGGACTGGCTGGAGGCCGGCACGCCATTGATCCTGGCGGAAGGATTGAAAGCCGTCCAGGAGCTGCGCCGCGAGTTCCCGCACCCGATCGTGGCCGATCTGAAGACCATGGATGGTGGATATCTTGAGGCCGAGATGATGGCCAAGGCCGGCGCCACGCACGTGGTGGTGATGGGGCAGGCGCATCCGGCGACGATCAAGGCGGTGGTGCACGCCGGCCGCGATTACGATGTGAAGGTGATGGGCGACGACCTCGCGTGCGCCGACAAGCCGGCGGCGGCGCGGCGCATGCAGGATCTTGGGATCGACTACATTGTGCACCACGTCGGCTACGACGAGCGCCGCGATCCGGACGTGATTCGCGAGCACGGCGGGCGCGCTCCGACGCCGCTCGACGAGCTTCGAGCGGTCGTCAAGGCGGTGTCGATTCCGGTGCAAGCCGTGGGCGGCCTCACCATTGCGCAGACCGGCGAGTTGCCGAGGTACGGTGTTCATCACCTCGTGCTGGGCGCGCCGCTGGCTGTGGACGCCGACGCTTTCAAGGCGCCGGCGCACGACGTCGAGGCGCTGCTTCGCGAAATCATCGGCAAGCTGAGAGGCGGCTCCTGACAAGGGAGCCTGCGCGGCAGGCAACGGCAGGTAAGGCAGGTCCAGCGGCTTGCGTTCCCCGACAAATCCGCTATACTCACCCCGACAGTTCCCGGAACGTCAAACCGAAGCACCTGCGAGTGCTGAAGGCGGCCTATGAATGGGACGGATTCGAAAGTCAGCATCGGCAGCCTGATCCTGGTGCCTGCGGTCATCACGCTGGCGATCACTATTCTGCGCTTGATCGGCGAACTGCAGGGCTGGTCGCCGCTCTTGTTCAACAAGGCGCCCGGGGGAGGCTTCGCGCTGGTTGGCATCTCCTGGTTGCCGATCATCTTTGGACCGTACTTCGCCTGGAGAGTCGCCGCGGCTGGCGAAGGCCCGTCGAGCATGGGCAAGGCGTTCGGGATGGTCGGCCTGGCGTTTGTCGTGCTTGTTTTAGGGATTGTTCTTGAGTTTTTTGGGTTTAGGAAGGGAATGGTGGCTGTGTACGCTCTCGCGGGGCTGATCCAGCTAGCATCAGCATTTGTGGTGCGAATCGGTTGGCGCGCGCTCGGCAACGCTCTGGTGGCTTACGCGTTCGCCGCGCGCATCCCGGTGCTCGTCGTGATGTACATCGCCATGAGCGCCAACGGGGGCCATGGTTGGGGCACGCACTACGACGTCACCGATCCGAGTATGGCCCTCACCTCGTTCGGGCGGAAGTTCTTTGAGGCATCAGTCGTTCCACAGATGTGTTCCTGGATCGGCTACACCGCAATCGTGGGCTCCCTGTTTGGCTGCGCGGTCGTCGCCATCTTCGGCCGGCGAAGTGTGGCCGCCACAGCATGAGTAAAGGAGACGCATGAACGGGACAGATTCGAAAGTCAGCATCGGCAGTCTAATTCTGGTTCCGGCGATCATCACGCTGGCGATCACCATCCTGCGGCTTATCGGTGAGTTGCAGGGCTGGTCTCCGCTTTTGTTCAACAAATCGGCCGGCGGGGGCGGCGCCATCATCGGGATCTCCTGGCTGCCAGTCATCTTCGGGCCCTACTTCGCGATGAAACTCGCCGCGGCCGGCGAAGGCCCATCGAGCCTGGGCAAGGTGTTTGCGGCGATCGGCGCAGAGCTGGTCATTTTCGTTATGGGCATGATCCTTTTCTTCACCGGTTTCACCAAGCACATGTCAGGCGTGGCACTCGTCGGATTCATTCTGATGCTGATCTCGGCCTTCGTCCCGCGCATAGGCTGGAGGTCGTTCGGGAACGCTCTACTGGCCTATGCTTTCGCCGCCCGCATTCCCGTCGCCATCGTGATGTACATCGCCATGAGCGCCAACGGCGGCCAGGGCTGGGGCACGCATTACGATGTTGCGACGCCGGGGTTCACCGTAACCTCGCTCGGCCAGAAATTCTTCGACCTGGCTGTGCTGCCACAGATGGGTGGTTGGATCGGATATACGGCTCTCGTCGGCGGATTGTTCGGTTCCATTGTCTACGCAATGTTTGGGCGTAAGCGCGCCGCCGCCACGGCGTGAATGGGTGAACTTATGGATGACACGGGTGCCGGCTTCCCGCCGCGAATCGCTGCACTGGTCGCTTTCCCGGCGGTTCTCACGCTGGCGGTCACCGTTCTGCGTCTGGTGGGCGAGCTTCAGCACTGGGGCTCGCCCTGGGTGGTGAATTCGCATGGCGGTAGCGACTTCACAGTTCTCGGAGTAACCTGGCTCCCGCTGCTGTTTGGACCCTATTTCGCCTGGAAGCTGATCAAGTCCGGCTTCGCCCCTTCCAGTGTCGGTGCTGCCGTCGGCGCGGCGATCGGATCGTTCGTCGTGTTTTTCGCTGGATCGCTTCTGGCCGGCTACACCGAAACTCACCCCGGTGTCCTGACGCTTGTCGGATTCTTTATCACGCTGGCGGCCGCTTTCATTCCCGGAAAGGGCTGGCGTGCTTTTGGCGTTACGCTGCTCGCCTACGCCTTCGCCGCGCGCATTCCGGTAGCGATCGTGATGCTCGTCGCCATGAGCGCGCACGGCGGGCAGGGCCTGGGCACTCATTACGACGTGGTTGGCGATCAGTTCGCCACTCTCGCCTCGCCTTGGTGGAAAAAGTTCATCCTCTTCGGGCTGGTTCCGCAACTCACCCTTTGGATCGGCTGGACAGCCGCGGTCGGCAGTCTGGTGGGCGCGCTGGTCACAGCGATATTCGGTTTCGCTAAACGGCCGGCCACAGCATAATGCCAATGCACCTCCGCGCCACAATAGTCCTGTTCTCCGCCGGTTGCCTGCTCCTCGCGTTTTCGCCTTCCCTGTCAGGAGGCACCGTGACGCCACGCGTCATCGAGAACGGCGGCTTCACCGTCATCGGTATTCAGGTTAGGACGAACAACGCCAGCGGCGACATTCCCAAGCAATGGGAACGGTTCTTCAAGGAAGGGGTGCTCGCGAAGATCCCCGACAAGGCTGACAGCAACATCGTGGTGGTCTACAGCCGGTACGCCAGCGACCACAATGGCGACTATGACTACTTGATCGGCGCTCGGGTAAAGGCCGAGGTGAAGAATGGATCGGCCGCACCCGCCGGGATGGTGGCTGTCGTCGTCCCCAAGGCGAGATATGCCCTGGTCAGCACCGGGCAGGGCCCGGTGGGCAAGGTTGTCAGCGAGGCGTGGCAGCAGATCTGGCGCCTGGAGGACGCCGGTGGATTCGGCGGCAAACGCACTTACAAGGCGGATTTCGAGGTTTACGACCAGCGAGCCCGCGATCCCAACAATTCCCAAGTCGACATTTACATCGGAATCGAGTAAGCCGTGGTCGGGGTGTCCATCCGCCCCACGGGACAGCCGCGCTCCCGCCACGTCGCATAACCGCAGGTAAACGAGTCCGTCAACCAAAGGATTCTCTATAATAGTCATTGAGGCTGGCCGTTGAACCCATCCATTCGAAATATCGCGATCATTGCCCACGTCGATCACGGCAAGACCACGCTGGTTGACGCCATGCTGCGACAAAGCGGCATTTTCCGCGCCGGCGAAGCCATCGTCGAGCGCGTGATGGACTCGAACGAACTCGAGCGCGAGCGCGGCATCACCATCCTTGCCAAAAACACCGCGATCAATTACAACGGCACGCGGATCAACATCGTCGACACGCCCGGCCATAGCGACTTCGGCGGCGAGGTGGAGCGCGCGCTGAAGCTCGTGGACGGCGTCCTGCTGCTGGTGGATGCGAGCGAAGGCCCGCTGCCGCAAACACGTTACGTGCTGCGCAAGGCGCTCGAGGCGAAGCTTCCGCCCATCGTGGTGATCAATAAGATCGACCGCAGTGACGCCCGTCCTCAGGAAGTGATCAACGAGGTCTACGACCTTTTTATCGATCTCGACGCCGGCGAAGACCAGCTCGACTTCCCCATCCTTTACACCATCGCCAAGCGGGGTCTCGCGCGGCGCGCCCTCGATGATCCTTCGGACAACCTGCAGCCGCTTTTCGAGACGATTCTCAAAACCATTCCGCCGCCCGCGGGTGATCCTGACGCGAATCTGCAATTGTTGGTTGCGAATCTGGATTACAGCGAGTACCACGGACGGCTCGCTCTCGGCCGCATCTTCTCCGGCACGCTGCACCGCGGCGACGAAGTGGCGATCGCTAAACTTGACGGCAGCGCCCAAGCCACATGCATTACCAAGCTTTACGGATTCGAGGGTCTCGAGCGGATCGATCTCGAGACCGCCGAAGTGGGCGACATCGTCGCCATCGCGGGCGTGGAAGGTATCACCATCGGCGAGACCGTCACCAGCGCGCAATCGCCCGCGCCCCTGCCGCATATTCCCATTGACGAGCCCACCATCTCCATGGTGTTCACCGTGAACACGTCGCCTTTCTCCGGACGGGAAGGCCAGTACGTCACCTCGCGGCATCTGCGCGAGCGGCTCGAGAAGGAGTTGCTGACCAATGTCTCCATTCGCGTGGAAGAGATGGAGAACACCGATTCGTTCAAAGTCATGGGACGCGGTGAATTGCAGCTCGCCATCCTGGTCGAGATGATGCGCCGCGAAGGGTACGAGCTCGCCGTCGGCAAGCCCGAGATCATCACCCGGCAGCGCGACGGCAAGGTGCAGGAGCCGCAGGAGCAGCTCCTGATCGACGTGCCGCAGGAGTTCGTCGGGGTGCTGATGCAGGAGATCGGCGTTCGCAAGGGCGTGAACACCAGGATGGTGAGCCATGGCGTCGGCCTGGGGTCGAGCGGGCGGGTGCGCCTCGAGTTTCTGATCCCTTCGCGCGGGCTCATCGGGCTGCGCGGCGTCATTCTGAAGGCGACCCGCGGCACCGCGGTGATGAATACGCTCTTTGAAGGCTACACCGAGTGGCAAGGCGAGATCCCGTCGCGGCTCACCGGATCGTTGATCGCCGACCGCGCGGGCCGCACCACGGCGTACGCCTTGTGGAACCTGCAGGAACGAGGCGAACTCTTCGTGGGCCCGGGCGTCGAGGTCTACGAGGGCATGGTGATCGGCCAGAACTCGCGCTGGGACGATATGGATGTGAACGCGGTCAAGGAGAAGAAGCTGACCAATATGCGGGCTTCGGTGGCCGACGAAGCCATTCGCCTGATTCCGTTCCGTCCGTTGACACTCGAAGAGGCGATCGAGTTCATCGCCGAGGACGAATACGTGGAAGTGACACCGAAGTCCATCCGCCTGCGCAAGAAGATACTGGCTTACAATCAGCGGCCCAAGAAGCATAAGCACAAGCTCAGCGAGGAGTGAGGGGATCGGGAAATTGAACGATTGAGCGATCGGGTGATTGGGTCATTAAGTCAATCGGCCATTGAATCATGAGTCGTCGTGATCCTGACTCCCAATTCCCGCCTCTCGAATCCCGACACTCGACACCCTAATCCCAACTCCCGAATACTGACTGCCTACGAGGTTGCAGGCGCGATTCCGACGACATAGAATGCGATATCGGCGCCCCTCGGGAGGGGCCGAATGTACATCATCTGTCCGAATCAGAACTGCGGTTACAGGGGCGAGGCGTTGAGGAAGGCGCGGGGATCCACGGCGCTCGGCTGCCTGCTGACCCTGTTTCTGCTGGTGCCGGGGATTCTCTATTTCATTTTTTCCAGAGGCTACCGCTATTACTGCCCGAAATGCGGGCTTCAGATCGCATCCGACAATTGAGCGGGAGGTGCGCATGGCTGTGCCAGAAGGTCGGCTGAAGAGCGGGGATCCCGTAAAGCTCGACCCCCAGCATTACCAGGTGGAGTACGAGAACGAGCGATTCCGGGTACTTCGCGTGAGGTTCGGCCCGAACGAACGGTCGGTGACGCACTGGCATCCGCCCGGGGTCGTGATTATCCTGAGCGATTGCGATATGAAAACTTTTCTTCCTGAGGGCAAAGCGCGGAACATCATGGGAACGTCGGGCCAGGTCATCGGCTTCGATGAGCCGCTTGAACATCTGCCGGAGAATATGAGCGCTCAGCCTTTCGAGGCGATCTGGGTGGAGCTGAAGGTCACAGTTTAAACACCCAGGCACGGAGGCGCGGAGTACGAGGCAGATGGCAGAAGTCGGAACGCTGAAAGCCGCAAGCCGAAAACTGAAAGCAGGTGCCTCGGTGTGTCCCTTCTGACTTCTGACTTCTGATTTCTGGTTTTTTGATTTATCTTTCTCTGTGCCTCTGCGTCTCTGTGTTTCCTTCTGAGACGTGAGCCGCCGGAGGAGCGGATCATGAACAAGGATCAAGTTCGAGAGCGCATATCGGAGACGGGCATCGTTCCCGTGGTGCGCGCCACCTCGGTTGACGAAGCTCGTTTCGCCGCTGAATCGGTTGCCGAAGGCGGCATCTCCATTATGGAGATCACTATGACGGTGCCGGGCGCGATGGATGTGATACGCGATCTGGTGAAGGCGCTGCCGGGGGTGATGGTGGGCGCCGGGACCGTGATGGACGTGGAGATCGGACGGCGCGCCATCGATGCCGGGGCGGAGTTCCTGGTCAGCCCCGGCCTGGATGTGAAGACGGTGGAGATGGCGACGGGTGCCAACGTCTTCATGATGGCGGGAGCGCTGACGCCGACGGAAGTCCTGCAGGCGTGGGGCGCGGGCTCCGATTTCATCAAGATCTTTCCGTGCGCGCAGGTGGGCGGACCGGACTACATCAAGGCGCTCAAAGGGCCGATGCCAGGCATTCCGATGGTGCCGACGGGCGGCGTGAATCTGAAGAACGCAGCCGCGTTCATCCTCGCCGGCTCGGCCGCGCTTGGAGTGGGCGCCGAGCTGATTTTGAAAGAGGCGATGAGGGAACGCGCGGCGGGACCGATTCGCGACGTGGCGCGCCGATTCGTGGAGGCCGTGCGGGACGCGCGCTTCCATCTAACGGCGGCGCGCGAGGCGAGCGGAGCGCGGTGATGCTCTCCGACGCCTTCTTCTGAATGCAAACCCGCAGTCCGCTGATTCCACATAGCTTGACCCGGGGGGGACTATGGACTCGGGCTGCCGCAGAACCAATTTACTCTCGAGCGCGGCTCGGTGCGATACAACAAAGGCATTCTGGATTTGAGCGTGGTGTCCACGACATGAAAAGCGATATCGTGGCCACCCGCGACACAAGGTCTGATGCGCCAGCCTGGCCTCTTCGGTCGGATGAGTGGCACGGTCGGGAGTGGACTGAACCCTTGAAGTGAGACAGTCCGGAGTGGCACACTTTGCAGCGAAAGGAGCTGCGAGTGAGAAAACGGCGGGTAAGGCGGACGCGGGAGTTTCAGCAGATGGCCTTGGATCGGATGCAGGGCTGCGAGAGTTTTGGAGCGTTGGCGCGCGAACTGGGGGTCAGTCG
>JASHQD010000121.1 GCA_030037755.1 Terriglobia bacterium | reverse complement strand
CATAAGAAGAGTTGTTGGGTGACCGTGCTGGACGAAGAAGGCCGCGAACGGGAGCAGCGCAAGCTGGGCATGGATCGCGCGGCGTTGCTCGAGTACTTCGGGAAGATCGCGAAGCCGGCCAAGTTGGCGGTGGAAGCGACCTTCAACTGGTATTACTTTCTGGACCTGATCGAGCCCTTGGGATTCGAGCTGCACCTCGTGCATCCGCAGAAGACCAAAGCGATCGCCAGTGCAAAGATCAAACACGACAAGCTGGATTCGCGGGTTCTGGCGCAGTTGCTGCGCGCGGATTTTATCGCTGAGGCCTGGATCGCGCCGCCGCGGGTGCGGGAACAGCGGCAGTTGCTGCGGCATCGCACGCGCACGGTGCGATGGGCGACGCGAGCCAAGAACGGGGTGCACGGGATACTCAATCGGGAAGGAATCGTCGCGCCCCTGGATTCGGTGTTCGGCCCGCAGGGGCGAGCTTTCCTGGGAGAGGTGAAATTGAAGGAGCTCGACCGCTGGGAAGTGGACGACCAGTTGGCGAGGCTCGACCTGCTGGCCGAGCAGATCGCGGAGCTGGACCAGGAAGTAGCCAAGCGGGCCAAAGCCGATGAAGTGACGCAGGCGCTGGACGCGATCCCGGGAGTAGGGCCTTTCATCGCCCTGCTGTTGGTGGCGGAGATCGGCGAGGTAAAACGGTTCCCCAGCGCCAAGCACCTGGTGTCGTACACGGGGTTGGCGCCCTCGCTCTACGCCTCGGGAGAGCGCCGCTGGACGGGCCAGATCACCAAACAAGGCTCGAGCCTGCTGCGCTGGGCTCTGGTCCAAGCGGCGCACCGGGCGGCGCTGAGCGCGCGCTTCGCCGGCTACTATGAGCATCAGGCGAAGCGGCACGGCAAAGCGAAAGCGGCCGTGGCCCTGGCACGCAAATTAGCGACCATCAGTTATTACCGCTGGCGGGCGGTGGAAGCTCGCAAGTGCCCGGCCGGCGGAAACAAGTTCGGAAGTGCTCCTCGGCTGGCGCATGGTCAGAACACCGACCCTCAGGTCTGATTAGGACACTTCCGGCTGCGCCTGAGCTTATTGGTCGCTGACGACCGAATACGTGAGTGAGCAAACACTCGACGCAGCATTTACAGACGTGAGGGCCTTTCGGCCCTCGCGAGAGGTGGAGTGTGCTTTGGCACTCCGTACGGTGACTTCGAGCGGGTTCGCGACGATGAAAAAGAAAGAAGAAAAAAACCACTTGATTTCGCCGCCCCCTTCATACATGCGCCAGCCCCCCCAGTTCGCTCGTGTCAGGTCTTTTTCGCTCGGGTTGGACAGTCCAGGCCACCCGCCGGATTCCGGTGCCGGGAGGTTGTGACCGCGGTGGAGTTGCAACCGAGGATACTTTGGGTTTTTAGCGTAGTGGCCACGACATAGAATGCGATGTCGCGGCCACCCGCGCTCGAATCATGAATGGGCCGCCGTAAGGCCAGCCTGGCCCGCAGGACCATTCAAGAGACGATCCAGGACTTGCGCTGTAGCGCGGGCGTCACGCCCGCGATCGCTCGCGCCTGAGACAGGCGCGCTACAGCAAGTCACGGAATCCCGGGTCCTCCCCGCAATCTTCGCTGCCATAAGAACTTATCAAGTCACTGGAATGTCACCACGAGGTCCTTTGACTGCCACGGGTCTGTCGCGCATTCTCTCCCGCGAAGCTCCCCCCGGAGCGCTCTGCCGTTTTTTCCAGTTCTTGCCCAGTACGGGCGCGGACAGAAAAAGAGGGAAAAACGGCAGAGCCCCATTTTTAGGGTCATGTCCGGAGTCTTAAGTTGAGCGTAAAAATGGCGAATCAACGTGCGCGCGCAGCCGTGCAGGCGTTGAGTCAAGGTACTCAGATGAAATGGCGAGCCAACATCCTCATACTCTCAGTGATCCTGGCGGGCCAGATCCTGGCCGCCCAGGAAAAAGTTTTGTATAACTTCCAAGGCGGCGTGATCGGCAGCACGGACGGCTCGAGCCCATACGCCGGTGTCATCTTCGATGCGACGGGCAACCTTTATGGAACCACCAAATTTGGGGGGGTGGACGATGAGGGCACAGTCTTCGAGCTATCCCCGGCCTCTGGTGCCTGGGTGCAAACGCAACTCTACAACTTTCAAATTCCCTGCAAGCCCGGAACCGATCCAGGAAGCTGCCAGGACACAGGAATTCTGCCAGGCGCCGATCTCGCGTTCGATACGCGCGGCAACCTTTACAGCGTCACCGAACTCGGCGGCTACTTCGGCAACGGCACGGTTTTTCAACTGGTGCCGGGGGCCCCGCCCTGGACCGAAAACATCCTGCATAACTTCTACGACGGCAAGGATGGCGGTATTCCGCTGGGTGGAGTGTTGATCCTGAAAGACGGCCGCGTGATCGGCAGCACCGCCGCCGGCGGGCCAGGCGGCGTGTCGGGCTGCGGGCTGGTTTTCGAGCTGGCGCCGCCAGCCACCGGGTCGACTACCTGGAAAGAGACAATACTCTACGATTTCGGCTGTGCCCCCGACGGGGATTCTCCGCAAGGCGATCTGATCATGGATAAGGCCGGTAACATCTACGGCGCAACCTTTGCCGGCGGTAACGGTAACTGCTTCGGTGGTTGCGGCACTGTGTATCAAGTGAGCCCGCCCGCGGCGGGAGGCAGCGCCTGGACAGAAACTGTCCTATACATGTTTCAGAACAGTCCCGACGGCGTTGGACCATGGGCCGGTCTGGTCCGCGATGCGGCGGGCAATCTCTATGGCACCACCTATCGCGGCGGCAGCTTCGCAGGAGGATGCTTGGGCTTAGGCTGTGGCACTGTGTTCCAACTCGCGCCGCCCACCGCCGGTGGTACCTGGACCGAAACTGTGATCCACGAGTTCACCGGGGGCGCCGACGGGGCTATTCCGCTGGCCGGCCTGGCCATCGACAGCGAGGGAAATCTCTACGGCACTGCCAGCGCCGGTGGAGATCTGTCGTGCAATGCCGGCGCTGAGGTGCCCGGCTGTGGTTTGGTTTTCGAGTTAACATCACAGGCCGGAGGCGGCTGGAGCCAGATCGTCCTGCACAGCTTCAAGGGAGCGCCCGACGGCGCCGAGCCTCAAGCCGGCCTCACGCTCAGAGGCGGAGTGCTATACGGCACCACCACCGCCGGCGGAAACGGCCCCAACGGCGGCCAGGGTACAGTCTTCGCTGTCATTCCCTGACTGCATTTTGATGGCACCACGTTCGGTAACGGAACTCCAAGCAGCAGGCCCGCGTTTCGATCGCAATCCGTTGAGAGGCCGACGAGACGGTAGCGGCTCAAGGAAGGTCTACGTCCAGAGCATACAGGTCCGAGTTGCTGCGGATGAGGCTGGCCAGCACATGGTCGTCGGGTGTGACACCCGCGAGCCGATAGCCGGTGACGTCAGCGGCAAACGGTTGGGCGAAGCTGGTGATGCGCTCCGTCCTCCGGTCGTCAACTCGTACTCGATAGATCGGCTGATCGACGCCTTGGAAAATATCCTGAAAGAACACCACCTTACCATTGTGCCCCCAACATGGCGGGCCTAGTGCCGCACCCTTGGCAAGATCGGTCCTCTGGTGCGTCTGAAGATCGTACAGCACCATCCATCTGTTATCTTCGCTAAGAGCTGCGACCCGGAGTCCGTCCGGCGAGAGCGCACCGTGGTGCAAGCCCTCCGAACCAGGCAAAAGGGAAACCTGACGGCTTTTCAGACTGACGGCGTACAGTGCCAAACGGCCATTCGATTCCTCCCGCTTCCAAAAGAGCAGAGTCTGGCCGTCGTGAGACCAACCCATCACACCCAGGGGCCCAGACAGTACCTGTTCAGGTTGCCCGCCGCCTTCGGCCGGGAGCAGGTAAATTCCAGACTGCTTCCCAGGCCCCCATCCACCGAACGCGACCAGCCGGCCATCGGGGGAAAAGTGGGGCTCACCTCCGTGAAAGGGAAGAAAGGTTAGCGGACGGCGGTCCTTGCCATCAGTCGCGCTCAACCACACCTCGTAATCGGGAGAGAGCGTATACGCTACACGCTGCCCGTCATTCGAGAAAGTGACCTCGCGCGCGAAGATTCCCTCGAGATAAGGCACAAACTGGCGCGAAACTGGGTCGTAACGCACGAGTTCGCGCCTCTCATGGTCCTCAATAAAGAAAATTCTCCTGCCGTCGACCGAGACCAGCGGCGCAAGGAAGAAATGCACGTCGGAATAAAGCTCGACGGGCTGGCGGCTGAACCTGCGGAGGAATTCCCCGGATTCTCGAATCGCCCGGATGTGCCAGACGCCGTTCTCGGCTGACCGGTAAACGAAATACTTTCCGTCCGGAGTCCAGCTACCAAAGCCGTCTTCGACTCCGGCTTGTGAGCTTAGGGGCGGCCGGTGCAGCCCGGATCCGTCCTCCCCTACTTCCCACTGCCCGGAGTCCGGCTCGTCGTGGGCTCGCGCGGTGAAACCCAACATCCGACCCGACGGAGACCATCGAACCTGATCCAATCCGTCAGTCGAAGCCATGCTCAAAACGCGTCGAGATGCCGTCCCATCCCGCCTCACAACGAACAGATCGGGCCCCCGGCTGTAGGCTACCTTCTGACCGTCTGGCGACCAGGCGGCGCTCTCCCCAAGGGCATTGCCCAAGCGGCGCGAAGCACCTCCCGTCACCGGTACGATCCAGAGCGGGTTGTCGTGTGAAAGACCGCTGAAGCTGTAAACCAGGAGTTCGGTGTGATCGGGCGAGATGTCCAGGATCTCGGCATTCGGGAACGGCAGCGCGAAAGCAGCTGGCTCTCCCCCGTTCACCGGCACTTGATCAACCGTGTAACGTCCACCCTGGACCTCAGAAAAATAGATCCTTGCGCCGTCTGTGACCATACCCATCTCGGGCACAGCGCGGCCGAAATGGGTGAGTTGATTCTTCCTGAGCACCCGGGGCGGCGGTGCCGGAAACAAGAAATACGCGCACGCGCTCAGAATGGCCAGCGCCAGGAGGGCAGCAACGCTGATCACCACGCTCCTTGGCCAAGAGCTCTGGCCGGATGCCGGAAACGGCACCAGCACAGGCGCAGCCGGGTGCTCCTCCGGGACAGACGCCCGCAGCACGCCGAGGTTCCCTTTGCCAAACGCCGGCTCCGGGGTCTCGCCCTTAAGTCGACCCCTAGGCTCCCTCCCGGCGCCGACACTTGCCGGCACATGGCCACCAGCCGGTTGGGGATACACCAGGTCCACAGGCGCGATGAAACGGTACCCACGCTTGGGCACAGTCTCTACGAAGGCAGGGTTTTCGGCCGAATCGCCCAGGGCCTGACGCAACCTCTTCAGGGCAACCTTGACGCTGCCCTCGAAATCCACGTAGGTATCTGCAGGCCACAACTCCTGGCGAAGTTCTTCCCGAGTCACAATCTCGCCCGGCCGTCGGAGAAGAACCATCAACAGGCGGAAAGGCTGCTCTTGGATTTTGACCGGGCTGCCGCGGCGCAGAAGCCAGGCGTTCCTGACGTCCGCTTCGAAGATGCCGAACCGATACACCGCTTCGCGATGGGCCTTCGCTTCCATGGGTGCGGCCTGACAGGCGGATGAGCCTAGAGAGATCGGAAGTTACTGAGTTTACCATTATTAATCGCAATTATTATTTGCGACTGTCCGCGGGCGGCCACGACATTGTTCTTTATGTCGTGGCCACCTGCGCTGAACCCAAGACACACGCAAACAGGCAGATCAGAGATGTTCGACAAATTCGGAACACGCTGCCTCTTGAGCTGCTTGCCTCCTCGTCGTCGCTGCCTGGCCGGATGGCGGCCCCGCACGTGGGTTCAAGCTCCAGCTTCATCGCGCTAACTAGACTGGCGGCAAGAAAAACACGTTCAACGAGCGGACCCCCTGAGCACCGTGCACTAGCGTGGCCTCTATATCAGCGGTTGCCGATGGACCCATCATGAAGCATCCGTAAGCTGTTTCGTTGAGCTGCACGCGGCGATAAGCCTCATGCATATCCGGGACGATCTGTTCCGGGTCCAGCAGGACAATGAGGTGTTGCGATAAAAAGGCCAGACCGTCGACAACCAGGTCTTCCTGGGTAAGCCAGACTGCGCCACTCTCCGCGACGCCGAACTGCGCTCGCACGACGCCCACGTCGACGTCTGCAAGCTCATGCGGATCCTGAACGCTCTCAGCCCGGCGGGTGCCCGAGATTTCCGGCACGGCAGAGCAAACCACCTTCGCCCCGGGATGCAGAGCTTCCAATTTGGCCTGGACTTCCGCCGGACTTTTGAGATCGTGGGCTGCGCCTCCTGCCTCCTGGAGATTCCGCTCGAAATCCGGTTTCAAAGGCCGGCCCGGACGCGCAAACACCGGGATAGCCGGATGCTCCACCTGCTGCTGGGGCAGGTTCTGGCGAATGGCATTCAGAATCAGTTCACGATCGGTGTTCGGGTTTTGCATGTGTGCTCCGGTTGGCGAGATACCACTCGCGAAAGGTCTGCCTGGCAAGCTGTGGGAGTTCCCGATCGCGCGTCCACGGGTTCAACGAACGGTTGTATAGGAGGAAGTGCGGGGCGTGTGCCACCGCCGGTTCTGCAATCTTCTCGACCGCGTGGTACTCCTCGGGGTGCCCGAATACATGCCCGGCGACCGCGAAAGACACACGTTTTGCGAAGGGCAGATACCCCTTTTGGGCCATCACCCGGCGCCATTTCAGAATTTGATCGCTGATGTCGATTTTTACCGGGCAGACGTCCGAGCATGATCCGCACAAACTTGAATGAAACGGCAGTTCGCTGTACTTGAACTCGTCGAACGTGGGGTCGAGGATAACCCCGATGGGACCTGAATAGGTTGCGCCGTACGCCAAACCGCCGCTGCGGCGATAGACCGGACAGGTGTTCATGCACGCTCCGCAGCGGATGCACTTCAGCGAGTGCCAGAAATCGAGCATGCCAAGCCGGCGGCTTCGCCCGTTGTCAACCAACACGATATGGAGTTCTCCGCCTTTCCGGGGCCCGGTGAAATGCGAGGAGTACTGGGTGAGCGGGGCTCCTTCCGCACTTCGCGCCAGCAAGCGCAGAAATACGCCCATGTCTTCCACTCGCGGAATCATCTTCTCAATGCCGATGCTCGCGATGTGGAGCGGCGGCACGGCGGCCCCGATGTCCGCATTGCCTTCATTGGTGCAAACCACGAAGGTTCCTGTCTCGGCGATGGCGAAGTTGCCGCCGGTCATCCCCGCTCCCGCCGCCAGAAATCTGGGGCGGGCGTTGTTGCGCATTTCCTCGGTCAGAAAGTGCGGGTCGTCATGGTTCGGATCGGTACCGATCGTGCGCGCGAACAGTTGAGCCACGTCCTGGCGCGTTTTGTGGATGGCGGGGAAAACAATGTGGCTGGGCGGCTGGTGATCGAGCTGTTGGATTCGTTCGCCTAAATCCGATTCGGTCACCTTGACGCCGCGGTGCTCGAGGTACGGCGTCATGCCGCACTCTTCCTGGAGCATCGACTTGCTCTTGATCAGTTCCGTCACGCCGTGGTCCCGGAGAATCGAGTGCACGGCCTCATTGTGCCCGGCGGCATCCACTGCCCAGTGGACGTGCGCGCCACGCCTGGTGGCGTTGGCCTCGAACTCCTCCAGGTACCGATCCAGATGGGTGAGCGTATGCTCTTTGATCTGCGAGGCGATCTCGCGCAGTTCCTCCCATTCCGGGATCGCCGCTGCCTCCCGATCGCGCCGCTGCATCACCGCCCACAAGAAGCGATCGTGCATGGGCTCGTGAACCTTGTCGCGAATGATGAATTGTTCGGCCGCGACCGCGGGGTCGACCTGCTTTGCTGAACCCATAACATGGCCTCCGATCCGTCAGAACGGCCCGCCGTTGAGCACCTGGGCGACGTGGATGTATTTCAGATCCAAGCCAGCCCGCCGCGCGATGCCCTGTTGGTGCATCAGGCATGACATATCGGGTGAGACCACGTATTCGGCGCCGTGGCGAATGTGGTCGTGCGCCTTGTCCAGACCCATTCGGGCCGAGACGGCCTCATCCGTCACGCAGAAAGTGCCGCCAAAACCGCAGCAGTCATCCGGCCGGTCAACGGGGACGAGTACCAGCCCCTTTACTTTCGAAAGCAAGTCGGCGGTCTTGTCGAAAGCAGGGCCCATGATCTCCGAAGGCTTCGCGATCCCGAGGCCGCGAATCGAGCTACAACTGTTGTGCAACGCGACGGGGTGCTGAAACTCCGCCCAAGGGAAGGAATCGACTTTCAGGATATCGTGAAGGAATTCGACGAGTTCATAGGTGCCTTGACGAACGTGCCTGACATCCTCGGTCTGCTCGAGCTTGTCAAAGTGGCACCGGACCTGCTTTACGCAGCTCCCGGCCGGTCCGACGATGTAGTCGTAGGTTTTGAAGTTCTCGATGAACAGGCGTTCGGCGGCCGCCGCGTTGACCTCGTCGCCGCTGTTGGACATCGGCTGGCCGCAGCAGGTCTGGTCGAGCGGGAAACCTACGTCGAGCCCGAATCGCTCCAGTAACTCCAGCGTGGCTATCCCAACCTCTGGATAGATCAAGTCAATGTAGCAGGGGATAAACAGACCGATCTTCATGCCCTGAGAAAAGGGCACAGGATTTGTCGCTTCGGTTTGCGTCGCCACTCGGTCCTCCCTTCGTGTTCCGCCCCGGAAGTGCGTGCCAGACCTGTCGATCAAGAACCATCACTACAAATGCCAGCAGGAGGTAAGCGATTGAGGCAAAAAAGAAGTTGCCGGGCGATAGCGTTCGATCGGTGAAGAGCCAATCGGGCTGCGTAACATAGGAACAAGACGCCAAGGATCGATGCCCCAGCAGGGTAAATCAGGCCTGCGTTGCCGAGGAGCGGCAGAGCCAGCGTCAGAGGGACCAAGGCAAGCTGTGGCATCAACGTCTGCCAGGCCACGAGACGATGACTCGACTCGCCAACGGGGAGAATCCGATAACCTGCCCGGGCGCAGTCCTGCCGATACATCCAGGCGATGGCCATGACGTGCGGCCGGATGGCGCAGACCTTCTCGCGCGAGCCTAAGGAATCTCTGAAAGCCAAACAAGGTCTGCGCCACCCGGCTTTTGAGGTTTTCGGCGTTCGATGATATGGGTGGACGGCGGCGAATGTCAAATGGCTTATGCGCATACTTCATATTGATTTTGCTCTTTCCTTTCCGCTACCAGGCGATGCTGGCGCAGACCTTCTCGTGCGAATCTCGATTCCTCGCGTCTCGACACAAGGTCTGCGCCAGCCTGGGCTAGTTGAGTTGCCACCCCATTTGACTTCAAGACGATCAGTCGTTGATAGCAACCTTTCCCATCAGGCGGGTGGCCGCGACATCGCTTTTCATGTCGTGGCCACCGGCGCTGAAGAATAAAACAATTCTGTGGCAGCCAGGGTCCACTAGTCCGGTCAGAATCACGCAGTATGGGACGCGGTGTAGCCCGCGGCGGAGCAAGTTCGGGATGAGCTACGTATCTGGCCCAGGCTGGCGCAGCCTTTGAGTGCGGCAGCATGCTGCCGCTTTGGTAAGACCAGCGTGCTGGCTGGGGCGGCACTTCATAGGCCGACATTACGGTTCAAAACCGCGAGCAGGCTCGCGGGAAGAAAGGCGCAGGGTTCTGGCCTGTAACTTATTGGATTTGTAAATGGTCAATCTCAACCGAGCAAACGTCGACGTTGTAGAAATCGCCGTCAGCCGCAGTACCATGGTGCGCAGCCAGCCGCGCATTCTGCCCCGCCGGTACCGTCTCGGGTGGCGTCTTCGTTGGAGTCCCCTCGGCATTAGCATTGCCAGCGACGGAGCTTGGAGGGGCGACAGCTACCGTAGAATGGGTAGGCGCTTGCGCCGACGAAGTTGTGACGTTCTGACGCGCGGCACGGTGTAGCCCGAGGAAATGCAGGAATCCGAATAAGATGAAGCCCAGGGCAAGCACAGGAAGAGCGATGCCGGTCAGCTGTTTAAAGCCTATCCCGGCGCCAGACGCGGCCGCGGGCGCGGGAGGCACGGGTGGGGGCGCCCCGGGGGCCGTCGCGGTTGCGGACGGCGGCGAGAGTAAGAGCGCTCCATGGCCGCTTTCGCTTTCTTTGCCCGGTTGGCGCGCCAGTCTGGTCAATTCGGGCTGAGCTTGCCGGAATATCTCAGGAGGCGGCGGAGATCCATACACCAGCGTTGGCCCGGCCATCGAGGAGGCGACCTTAACAGTTTCTTCCAAGGCGGCATGAGTAACAGCCTCTTCCCGCGTTTCCGCCTGTGTTAACACTAGCTCAGCTCCGCTTTCGTACACCACAACGAGCAGCGGTATGGAAACCAGGTTCTTCAGGCGAGGGATCGCCTCAGGTTCCCGGATCTCCGCCGAGACTCTGATCGACCGCGAGGCTATGAAGATTTCCCCTTTGAAGGCTTCAAGATTGAGAACAAGTTCGCCCGATACAACAGGAGTGAGGAGAAAACTACATAGTTCCGAATCGCCTTGCGGAGGGACCAACAGACATTTGGTTTGTAGCTTAGGTTCGAAATCCGGGGCATGAAGCTTGAGAATGATTTCCGCCGGCTGGTATGAGCCATCGCGGCGAGTAGGAAACTCAAGTTGAAACGGCTTCGACTTGATGTCTTCTGTTGTTACTGAAGGTATGGTCTCGACTTCGAGAACGCCGCGCAACCCGTCGGAGCCGGCTCGCCGGATCATCGCCAGAAGCTCCGTAGAGCGCCCGAGCGGTATGCTCTTGGCGATGGCCGCTTCAAGTATCCTTTGTTGTTCGATACGGTCGGAAGAGCTAGCGACGGTTTCGGCGGGCGCGGAACACGTTACCGAGCCTTGTTCGCGGCGGTCCCGCATCGCCTCTTCCAGGGCAACGAGAAAGGAAGCGGTATCGGCCTCGACCAGACGCAGCGCCTTTCGTTGCGCCCACCGGACCGCAGGCGGTGTGGGGTTGGCGCTTATCAGATAACACGGTTCGGTCGTGTCCACCCTAAGGCGCGCAATCTCCGACAGTAGACGGCGGAAGTTCTCGTCCTCGGCATCAAATCCGATAAATATGAGCCAGCGCTTCGCGAGGGCTGATTTCAGCGATTCCGACACGGAAGTGAAGCCGGCGAAGAAACCCCAAAGGTCCTCTTCGGTTACCAGCACTGAGGCGTGGTCTTCAACACATCCGAACAAACGTACCAGGAGATCCGTCTCGGCGGGCTCGTCCGGCACGCTGCGGCAATTGATCACTCGTCGCACCTTGCGGTTCAGCTTCGCCAGCTCGTCCTCGAGGCACGTGTCGTATCCCGTGGTTACGATCACCGGAAACGGCAGACGCGCCACCCGCCGGATCAACTCCCGCGGCGACGCCTGGGGGAGGCGCACGGCGGCAGTGAGATACTTGAGCATCTCCGGCCGGCCGCGTTCCATTTCCAATTCCTGTGCCAGCCGCGACAAGCCGCGATCCTTCGGCGGACTGCTGAGGCGTTCCGCCAGATACTCCGCGATCAACTGCTCAACGGTCTCGGGGTGCTTCTGGTCGGCGCTGACGGGCAGGCGGAGTCCGAGAAGGATCGTGCACTGCCGCGCTTCCAGGGCGGCCGCGATTTCGGCGGCTCCTGCGGTGAGATAGTCGAACTGTTCGTAATTGATCAGGTCCTGCTGCAGTTGAGAGACGTTGTCGTAGCGGTCGCCCGGATCCTTCCGCAGGGCGCGCCCGACGATGCGGTCGAGAGTTCGAGGAAGGTTTTCGCGAACCCGGCTGGGCTCGGTAGGGATGGCATGGAGCGTCTTGTCGATCACGCTGGCTGGCGTTGCGCCCTCGAAAGGCTCGCGCCCGGTCAGCATTTGGTAGAGAACGCAGCCGGCGGCAAAGATGTCGGCGCGGCCGTCCACGCGTTCGCCGCGCAGCTGTTCGGGGGCCATGTACCCTGGCGTACCTGCAATGGCCTGGTTGAGCGCATCGTCGTCGCCTTGCGGCGGCTGCGCGAGGCCAAAGTCGGTGATCTTGACCTGGTCTTCGCCGCCCACCACAATGTTGCCCGGCTTGATGTCCCGATGAACGATATTGCGGGCGTGGGCGTGTGCCAGGCCCTCGCAGATCTGACAGCTTATCGCGATGATGCGGCGAAGGGGTAAAGGTCCGGTCTCAGCCAGGATCTTGCGGAGATCGCGGCCGGGCGCAAGTTCTTGCGTCATGTAAACGCAGCCGGCAAACTCACCTACATCGTAGACGGTGGCGATATTGTTGTGGGAGAGATTGCCCGCGACTTTGGCTTCTTCCAGAAATCGCTGCCGGGCTAGAGCCGTGGATCTCGAGGGCTCGCCCGCAGCAAACCGGATCACTTTCAGCGCCACCGTTCGTTGCAGCGGCCCGCGGTCGAATGCGGAGTAGACGATTCCAAAACCGCCCCGCCCCAGCTCACCCTTCACTTCATAGCGGCTGGCGAAGGTTGAGCCAATCGACGGCGCCCCGGCAGCCACTTCGGCTGGGGAAGTGAGATCAACGGTTGGCACTACGGATTCGCCGGCAGGATTTCCAACGCCTCCCCTGATCCATGCCGGCGGATCGAGGAAGCTGCCGATCCGATCGGCTCCGGCGAGCAGGCGCTGGACTTCGCCCGCCAGGGACGGGTTGCCTTCACAAGCTTGTGCTAGAAAAGCAGAGCGCTCCTCGGGCGGCAGCGTCAGTGCGGCCTCGAAGAGTTCCTTTATTTTCTCCCACGCTTCGGGAGTCATCTTCAAATCCCCGCCGGGAGTCGCCGTTGGGTCTCGCGGGCCTGCCGCGCCCACCACCTGAAACTCGAGGCGCGTCCGGACCGGTGAGCGTTGCCTCAGCAAGGGTCCCACTCGCCGAGGTTCATCGAACGACTAGCTCAACAAAAGCTTTAAACGAAAACCCATCCATGACTCCCGCCGATTTGATTGGCGGGATTCTATCTCAGAAAATGCCTATGCGCGCAGGAATATTTTTGAGGGAGTCATTGCTATCGAGGCGTTTGCGGGAGGGAAAGATAAGGCAAACGTGAGGGTGATCATCGACATTCCGGTGAGGCCGAGCGCGATGGCGCCAGCATAAGGAACGCGATGCGGCTGCCACTCGCGACTGCCAAAGATGGGTCGTCTGGCCGGGTGTACCGTCTGTATGCTATCTCACGGGACGATTGCGGCGCCGGGCCGGCGATGATAGACTCCTCCGCGATTTGGAAGTTCTACACTTGACCGCCAGGGGGGACAAATGAACAGACTCGCAGGGGCAATTCTGACGCTTTGTGTGTGCGCCGGACTGGCTTTCAGCCAGGACCAGACGCCGTCCGCAGCTTCGGCCAAAGGACCGGGCGTTTCGCAGACGCTTCAGCAAATCGAACATGACTGGCTCGACGCCATGAAGGCAGCCGACGTCGACAAGCTCGGTGCTATTCTCACCGACGACTGGGTCGGACTCGGATACGCCGGCGAGAAGTCAACCAAGCTGCAGTATCTGGACGCAGTGAAGTCCGGCAAGATGGTTCTCCAGTCCTTCGAGTTCGGACCCATGAGCGTGAAAGTGCTGGGCAGCGTGGCCGTGGTCCAGGGCACCGACACCGAGAAGAGCACGTCCGACGGGAAGGACTCCAGCGGGAAATATGCCTGGATGGACGTGTTCCAGAAACGCGATGGCAAGTGGGTGGCCGTACGCTCGCAGACCGCGAGGGTGAAGTGAATCTCGCTTTCTGCTGTAGCGGCGCTCTATGAGCGCCGGTTTTCCTAAGGAAAATGCGCCGAAAAGCCGGCGCTCATCGAGCGCCGCTACAGCAGACGGCCGCTACAGCAAACGGTATGCTGCGGAGCCTGACCGGACTCCAAGACCGAACCCGGTTAAATCAAGATTGCTTTCCGGAGACATCTGATGCGCCGTTTACCCGTCTTGTTGATTTGTGTGTTCGCGCTCGTTGCGGCGTCGCCTTTCTCTCTTGCCGTCGACCGCATCCTGTTTGATCGTCTCGGTCCCACCGGAGCCACAATCTTTGTTTCGAACGCCGACGGCTCCGGGGAGCGCGCTCTGACCGAGCCCGGATCGCTTGACTACGACCCGTCCTGGTCCCCAACCGGCGATTGGATCGTCTTTACGTCGGAGCGCGCCGGGTCGGCGGATCTCTATCGCGTTCACCCTGATGGAAGCACGTTGGAGCGGCTGACGAACGATCCGGCGTACGACGACCAGGCAGCATTCTCTCCCGACGGCAAGCGGATTGTGTTCGTTTCCACCCGCGCCAACGGACGGGCGAACCTGTGGATACTCGACGTTGCCACTCAAAAAGTCACCCGGCTGACTTCGGGCGACGGCGGCGACTTTCGTCCGTCGTGGTCGCCTGACGGAGAGTGGATCGCGTTCTCGTCCGATCGGGGCAGCGATCTTCCGGCTGCCAAAGGCAGATGGGAGCGGCTGCAAGTGGCGGACGTCTACCTGATTCATCCCGACGGCAGCGGCCTGCGTCGCATCTCCGAACACGCAGGATTTTGCGGCAGCCCCAAATGGACCCCGGACAGCAAGAGCGTGGTTGCGTACTGCATGCCGGCGCAGGACACGTGGACTTATCGCTTTGGCGATGAAGACGGCAACGACGAACTGGACAGAATTGACATCGCCACTGGCAAGACCGCGCCCGTGGCCGCGGGACCCGGCGTGAAACTGGTGCCGTCGGTTTTGCCTTCCGGCGAGATCGCCTATCTGCGGTCCGACAAATCGGTCCAAGGCATTTTCTATGGAATGGGCACGCTGGGGCCGAAGGGCGACGACCTGCGGACTCCGTCCTGGTCCCCCGATGGAGCGCAACTGGTGTACAGCCGCTTCACCTACAAGCACCCTTCTTTGGCGGTGAAGCAATGGAGCCGGAACCAGAACTTCGAGCTCTACAGTACCGCGTGGCTGCCCGCGTACGATCCCAGCGGACAGCGCTTCGCCGTGACGAAAAAGGTCTCAAAGGATGAGACCAGTCTCTTCGTGGTGGACGAGGGAAAGCCGGAGAAGGCCATTCTTACGCGCAAGAGCTTGATCCTGGCACCGTCGTGGTCGCCTGACGGCAAGCAGATTGCGGTGGGCGTCGGCGACTTCTCGTCTTTTCTTGATTCCGAGGTCGGAGCCAAGAAGCCCGTGGATCCGGCGAACGGCGGGGGACAGGTGGCGATCCTCAACGCCGATGGCTCGGACTTCCACCTCGTGACGTCCGGCCCGAACAATAACGCATTTGCCTGGTTCGCGCCCGACGGCAAGCACATCGTCTATCGGACCGAAGGGCCCGAGGGCGAGGGGCTGCGAATTATGGATCTCGAGGATCGCGCGGTGAAGGTTCTGACCAATGGCTACGACAACTTCCCCATCTGGTCGCCGCGCGGCGATCTGATTGCATTTATGCGCCGAATCGACGGCTTCTTTCAGATCCTCACCATTCACCCGGACGGAACAGGCTTAAAACAGTTAACCTTTACCAAGGGCAATGAGGCTCATATGGCCTGGTCGCGCGACGGGGAGCGGATGCTGTTCACAAGCTCGCGCATGGGGTTCAAAGACGAGGTTCTGTTGATCAACAATCCACAACCATACGGTGAGATCTTCGTGATGCGCTATGACGGCACCGGCGTCGAACAGCTCACCGACGATCAGTGGGAGGAGGGTGCGCCAGCCTGGCAGCCGAAGCAACCAGCACTCGCCTCGGCGGGCGCGACTTCACATTGAATCGAGAACACGAATAATCGTGAATCGCGCAAGAAGATCTGCCCCGGCCTGGTCGCTATCCCGATCGATCGGCGAAGAGAAGTGCCGCGCAGCGTGGCGTAGCGGGCCACTTGGCATTATCCTTACAGCACTACGGCAGCTTCCTCAAATCCCAGCCGGGGATTGCGCGGGAAGAGCTTTTCAGGGTCTCCGTAGCCGAGATTGCAGAGCATATTCACCTTCCACTTGCCATCGGGAAAGAATTCCGCGTTGAGCTTCCCGACGTCGAACCCGGACATCGGTCCGCAGTCGAGTCCCAGCGCGCGCGCTGCCAGGATGAAATAGGCGGCCTGGAGCGAGCTGTTGCGGAACGCGGTTTCGTCAGCCAGTTTCTGATTGCCGACGAAGTAAGAGCGCATATCCACCTGGGGAAAGAGCCGCGGAAGATGCTCGTGGAATTCGGTATCCCAGGCGACGATGACGGTAACGGGCGCGGCCATGGTCTTGCCGACGTTGCCAGGGCCCAGCGCGGGCTTCAGGCGTTCCTTGGCCTCGGGCGTTGTGAGGAAGACGAACCTCGCGGGCGACGCGTTCGCGCTGGTCGGCCCAAGTCGCGCCAGTTCGTAAGCCTCGCGCAGCAGTTCGGCAGGGACCGGCTGCGGCAACCACGCGGTGTGGGTCCGCGCTTCGCGGAAGAGTTGATCGAGAGCTTCCTCGGAAACCGGACCCCGGGTTATGGCCGGAGGTCTGGATGCAGTAAGATGGGCTGTCTCGTATGCGCTTAGCAAGTTGGTTCCCTCTTTTTCTTAAGTTCTCCTTCGTAACTTAGATTAAGATCGGAACCAAAAGATGCAGTGAGGGCACAGCCATGTCACCAGGTCACAAGCATGTTGCGAGCGAATGCCCGGCCGTACGGGAGGTGTTGAATCGCGTCGGAGACAAGTGGAGCGTGCAGGTGGTGGCGCTGCTCGGCGAGGGCAAGAAGCGTTTCAGCGAGCTGCGGCGCGAGATCGAAGGCATCTCGCAGCGGATGCTGACGCTGACGCTGAAAGGCCTGGAACGCGACGGCCTTGTCACTAGGACCGTCTACCCTACTATTCCGGTGCGCGTCGAGTATGACTTGACGCGGCTCGGACGCAGCTTGCTGGTCCCGATCAGCCAATTAGGTGAGTGGGCGGCCAATAACCGGGAAAGCATCCAAGCCGCCAGGGAACGCTATGACGCCCAGAGCAAGAGGAACCAGCCAGGAGTCCGCTGATGCGGGTCGCGTCCCACGCTCCACTCGCGATGCCCGTATCTTTCGATGTAAACGACACTTGGCGGGCGGCTCGTGTAAATTTTGAGTGTTCTTCTGCCGATGGCCGGAAATCCGACAACCAACGCGGTCGGGCAGCCTGCCGCACGCTTGACTGCCGGATCGCGGCGGCTGCGTTTACAAAGGCGTAACAGCGCCGTAATCTCTCTTGAACCCGATTTGCGCCTGTGCTACCTT
>JASHQD010000120.1 GCA_030037755.1 Terriglobia bacterium | reverse complement strand
CCGCTGCGAATGGCGCTCAGGGTGTCTTCAGCCTCAGCGAGGCGGAGGTTCAACTCTTGAACTTGGTGTATCAATTCACGGTGAGTTGGTCTCTTTGTGGACATGGTCTTCACGAAATGGAGAAGTTGAGAGTTGAGAGTTGAGAGTTGAGAAGTTGAGACCCGCAAAAGAAGTTGAGGAGTTGAGAGTTGAGGAGTTGAGACCGTCAACTCTTAACCTCTTTCCCCCCCGCCAGCCCCAACAACATCGTTTCCGCCTTCGACATGTCGCCGATGAACCTCTGCAAT
The DNA here is from genome assembly GCA_030037755.1 of Terriglobia bacterium. Lineage (GTDB taxonomy): Bacteria > Acidobacteriota > Terriglobia > UBA7540 > UBA7540 > Gp13-AA77. Next base: position 5,438 of record JASHQD010000120.1, on the reverse strand, counting down.
GGTGAAGGCATCATTTTCACCAGGGTGGGCACGGCGACGATCTGCACGCCTTGGGCGAGTTCGGGCTGCTGGTAAATATCCACAATCTCCAGCCGGTACCGGCCTTTCAGATGTTGTTCGCACAGCGCCGTGATTCTTTCGACCGCGCGTTGCGAGCTGTACGTCATACCCGCCACAAACAGCCGGAGCAAAAGAGACTGCTGGCCCGGGCTTCGGAGAAGCCGCTCGTATTGCCGTGTCCTGCTGGCGGTTTTGCTTTTTCTCACCGCAGACCTTCGCTTTCGACCCCTGCCGCGCCCGAATCACCATCCGCGCGCTGTAGCGGCGGTGTCCCCACCGCCGCCTGAATCGTTTCGCGTCATCTCACGCCGCGTCCGAATCACCATCCACGCGCTGTAGCGGCGGTGTCCCCACCGCCGCCTGAATGCTTTCGCGTCATCTCACGCCGCGCCCGGATCACCATCCGCGCTGTAGCGGCGGTGTCCCCACCGCCGTCTGAATCGTTTCGCCTCACTCCACCGCAGCGCCTGAATCTCGGCGGTGAGGACACCGCCGCTACAGCACCGCCGCTACAACGCTGCCGCTACAGCGCGTCCGAGCGCAGATCGAGACCCACCAGAACGCGCTCGCTGTTCGAGAGATCGCCAATGATCCTCTTCACCGGGGGAGGAAGGCGCCGCACCAGCGTGGGGATCGCAACAATCTGGTCTCCCCGCGAGAGTTGCGGGCTCTGGAGCAGGTCGACCACCTCAATGCGGTACGTCCCCGCCAGGTGCGTGTCGCAGATTCTCTTGAGATTCGCGAACGCTCGAACGCACCGGGGCGTCTGGCCGGCCACGTAAAGCCGAAGGTTCCACGCGGCCTTGGGCGGGTGCGCCCGCTTAACTCGTTTGGCAGTGGGTTTGGGTTTCATGTTCATCCTCTGTCGGAGTCGACTACCGCCGACACCTGACACCTAACACCTGACACCTGACACCTCGCACCTACCCGTCCGCCATCCTCATCCTCGACATGGCCGCCTGGTCGCGCGCGCTGGTGCGCGCTTGCGCGCTGGCGCCGCCGATAAGGCGCTTCAGGTCTTCCTCTCCGGTCTTGAGTTTCACTTGCAAGGCGGCGATTTCAGCCTGCAGCACGGCGCGCTCGCGCTCGAATTCGCGTTTTTTGGCTTCAATCGCCTGTTGCGCGGCCAAGGCCTCAGCGCGTTCAAGCGCCTCCTGGTTCGCGCGCGCCGACCCGGCCAATACGGTCCCCGCTCCGGTGTAAACGTCAACCAGGTCGATTCCGCGGTTACTGAGCACGAATTCGCGGACCTGGTTCGAGTGGGCCATGCCGCGCGATTTCAGCACGTAAAGCCCGCGATTGCGCTCGCCGCCCGCCTCCAGGTTGCGAACCAGGAGCCAGGTATCCATCAGCGAAGAGATACCCACCTCGGACTGTTGTTCGGCCTCGCCGGCATTCGTCAGGCTGGTGCACATCAGCGTGGTCTGGCGCGCTTTTACAATGTCAATCAGGCGCGCCAGCATGGCCTTCACTTCGTCGGGGCCGCCTACCGCGGTGAAGTTGGTGACCGGGTCCATCACCACGGCCCGCGGGTTAAACTCGTCGATGCGGCGATGGATATCCACCAGGTGCGACTCCAGGCCCTGGCCGCTCGGGCGCGAGGAATGGAATCGCAGCAAACCCTTCTTCACGAAGGGCGCCAGATCGATGCCGATAGAGCGCAGATTGCGCATGATCTGAGGGGGCGATTCCTCGAAGGCGAAATAGAGGCATCGCTCGCCGTGGTGGCAGGCAGCCTGCACGAAGGTTCCGGCCAGGCTTGTCTTGCCGGTGCCGGCCGAGCCGGAAATCAGCACGCTGCTGCCTCGGTAGTAGCCCTCGCCGCCCAGCATGGCGTCCAAACGCGGCACTCCACTCGATACGCGCTCGGTCGAGGCGCCGTAATCAAGCCCCATCGAGGTGATGGGGAGGACCGAAAAGCCCTGCATGTCGATCAGGAAAGGACACTCGTTGGTGCCATGCAGCGATCCGCGATACTTCAGGATGCGCACGCGGCGCGTGGCGATCTGGTTTATGACGCGATGGTCCAGCCCGATCACGCAGTCGGCCACGTACTCTTCGAGACCGTGGCGCGTTAAGCTCCCGTCGCCGCGCTCGCCGGTGACGATGGCGGTCACACCTTTCTGTTTGAGCCAGCGAAAGAGGCGTCGCAGCTCGGCGCGAACGATGCCGGCGTTGGGAAGGCTGGCGAACAGCGTCTCGATGGTGTCGAGCGCGACGCGCTTGGCTCCGATCGACTCGACAGCATGGCCGAGGCGGACGAAGAGTCCCTCCAGGTTGTACTCGCCGGTTTCCTCGATCTCACTGCGGTCGATCAGGACGTCATCCACCAGCAGCTTCTTGTGCGCCTCGAGATTGCGCAGATCGAATCCCAAGGACGCTACATTTTTGGTTAATTCCTCCCTGGTCTCTTCGAACGCCATGAAGACGCCCGGTTCGTCGAACTGGGTGGCGCCGCGTACCAGGAACTCCATAGCCAGCAACGTCTTACCGCAACCCGCGGGTCCGCAGACCAGCGTCGGCCGGCCTTTGGGCAGCCCGCCGTAGGTGATCTCGTCCAGGCCCTTGATTCCGGTCGGGATCTTCTGCAGAGTCCTTTGCTTGAGGGAATCCTTCGAGTCTTCAGCTCTCATTGACCTTCTCCGGCGCCTCGAAATTGTTCATCTTCATGCGGTTTAGAATCGTCCAAAGGCTAAATGTAAGAGTCCGCATGACTTAACAGGCCTCGCGCACGAGTGCGTCCGTGAGCCGCATAGCAAGAGGCTCCGCAATCTGGCTGACCGGGGAATCTGCCTGATTCAAGCTAAGACAAAAAAGTGGGACGGTGGGTGAAAATGAGAAAAGTGAGACAGATTTTTTTGTCCAATATAATCAGATGCTTATCCTGTTGAAAACTCCGATGGTCCGGGGGTGGTTGCGTTCTAAAATCCAACAAGCTTCGATTTTTTGATATATAAAAGGCATGATTCTGTCGATAAACTATTCATTTCATTTGGTTTGTGCGCGAACCGGGGAAGATCGAAGGCGTCGTGGGGTCAACTAGCCCTCGCAACTCAGGAATCGAAACACGAAAATGCACGAAAATCGTCCAGTTTGGTGACCCGCGTCACACCGACGCCGGAGGGCGAGTCAAAGGATCGCGCCTCGTCCACTAAGCGACCAACAATCGACCATGCCAATCGGTTGGGATAATCGGTGACTGCGAGACTGGAGCCGGCGGCCAGAATCGAACTGGCGACCTACGGTTTACGAAACCGTTGCTCTACCGACTGAGCTACGCCGGCCGGCTTGGGGAAGACGAAAATGCTCACCCGGAGGCTCTGGCGGTGCCGCCAAGCCTGCGGGTGAGCATTGAGAGGAGAATAGAATGGCGGACGCGCTCCGCCTCTAAACTCGATTGCGAGCATATGGTGAAGCCAGTTTTTCTGTCAAGGAAATTTTCCAAGAATTTTTATCGTCATAAACCACGTAAATACAATTATTTGTGGGGGGACGACGAATTTGCCAAGCGGATCGTTTTGCACAGGATCGGTGAAGTCCGCAGACTTCCCATTTGATGGCCAAAAGGCTAAAAAATCAGCGCCTTACGTCGCTCAGGTCCAAAATAATGATTCCCGCGCCTTCCGCTTCCACAAAAATGGAATTCGCGAACCACCTACGCGCCAGTCGTTTAGAGACAAACACCAGAATTCCGCCTCCCAATGAGAAAACCCCCAGCATCATGATCAGGACACCATTGGCGATCAAAAGACGAAGCATCTGCCAGACGGTACCTTGGTCCTCGGGATTGCCTTGATCCTGACTGATTGTTTTCGAGACCGCGAACGTGCTCAAAAACTGATCCGCAGCGGCCTGCGAGGGCGCATTCATAGCGATCAGCACATACGTATCACGGCGCCGGCAGGCAAACGCGCTCTGCTTTGACGGATTCCTCAAATCGGCGCCGGCTTGGCACAGTGCCTTGCTGATCGAGTCGAATTCCGCGCGCGCAATTTGCGGCGTAGGGTAATCGATTGCCGCCAGGGTCAGTGTGCCTGCAGACCCAATCCGATACTGTCCCGTTTGCATTTCTGCGCCTTCATCAAAGCCGATCAGGTTCGGCGTCAGCGCGGGGGCAATCTTCGCGGCCGCGAGCGGACCCAGAGCGTATTTCTGTGATCCATCGATCAGGCCGCGTGACGGCAGCGGCTCAGGTAATTGACTGAGCGCGCGCGGCGGAGGCGGCGGGCCGCCGATCAAGTGCAGCAGCGCAACATAATCGCCCAGCGGCAGGGCGTCCGGGGCGGTAACGGATACGCGGATGAACGTCGGCCCGCGCGCGAGAAGCGCCTTGCCGGCTGCGGCCACGGTGAGCCGCGAGCCATCGAGCGATGTCATGGCGGACGTCCGATAAAAGGTCAGCAGGCCGTATGCCGATGACGGGTCGGCGGCCTGCTCGATCAGCACGTCGGCCTTATGATTCGCGAACGTGTAGCTCCGCGCCGTGTACGCTGTCACGCCGTACTCGTGCTCGATCGCCGGATCGCCGTCCCAACTCGATAGCGCCGAGGCATTGACGGCTCCCGAACTCGTAAGCTGCCAATCGGCGGATGGAATCAGTGTAACAATGGAGCTCTTATCCTGTGCGCTGACAAGCTGAGAGCTGACTGCGCCCAGCGCTGCCGCCAGCAGGAGAGCGACTCCGAGAGTTCTTACAGAAAATCGGGACTTCATCGACACTAGAATATCAGAATCAGGCAAGCTCATGGTTAGCCCCTGAATCGCGGTACCGTTGATCCAAACATCCTTCGATTAGACACCACTCCGTGCCTTAGGGTGCAGCAATCCGCAACCGCCAACGACAAATTGGCGATCGTCAACCTCAATGCCCTTTACTCCGTCTTACTGGGGTCGTACATTGGTGAAGGGAACCAAAATCCATGGATTCAGCGACCCGGCAGCAAATCGAAACTCGTCGTGCGGCTTTGCAGATGAGCCCCGAGGAATTTCGCGCGGCAGGACACAAGCTGGTGGACGAGATCGCGGCGTTTCTGGAATCCATCCCGCGCCGGCCGGTGATTCCGACTGTCTCGCCGCAGGCTCTGCAGCAGGCGATGGGCACGGCTTCGCTTCCTAACCATGGAACACCCGCCGGAGTGTTGCTCGAAGACGCCGCCCGGCTGCTGTTTGATCATTCGCTGCTCAGTTCGCATCCGCGATTTTGGGGCTACATCAACGCGGGCCCGGCTCCCATCGGCGCGTTGGCCGATTTGCTGGCCTCGGCTGTGAATCCCAACACCGGCGGCTGGATTCTGGCGCCTATCGGCAGCGAGATCGAGCGGCAGACCGTACGCTGGATTGCGGAACTGATTGGCTATCCACCGGATTGCGGCGGGCTG
>JASHQD010000119.1 GCA_030037755.1 Terriglobia bacterium | reverse complement strand
CGCAACTCTCCCTGGTGCAAGCCAAGGCGGGACTGAGGCAGCTACTCGGCTATGCCACGGTTCCCGAGGAGTTCGATGTGGTGGGGGACCTTGCGTATGCGCCCGTGCCTCTGAACAAGCAGGACCTTGAAATGATGGCTCTTCAGCAGCGGCCTGATTTGCTGGCGGCCAAGCAGGGCGTGACTGCGTCGAACAGTCAATACAAACTGGCCAAAGCGAACGGAAAGCGCGACCTGACCACGGCATTCACTTACACCCACGTTTCGGGAATCAACTCCGCCGGCTTCACCGCCAGCATCGAGATTCCGGTCTGGGACCGCAATCAGGGCGAGATCGCGCGCACTCATGTCGCGATCACCGGGGCGCAGGAGACCGAGAAGGCTGCGGAAGATACGGTGAGGAATGACGTGGACAACGCTTACGGCGGGTTCCAGAGCGCCGACGAAGTGGCCAAGCTTTACGAGTCCGGGTATCTGAAGCAGGCGCAGGACTCTCGCGATATCAGCCAGTACGCATACCAGCATGGTGCCGCCAGCCTGCTGGACTTTCTCGACGCCGAGCGCAGTTATCGCGCCAACGAACTGGCCTATCGGCAGGCGCTGGCGACCTACATGTTGGCAGTCGAACAGTTGAAGGAGTCCGTGGGAAGCAGAACCCTCGCGCGTACGCCGTGAAACGGAAGGCGATTGTCTTCGCGCGAGTTCGATACGCAGTCAGCCACGGCCGGCGGGCCGGGCAGTCAAAATGAAGGTGAGCCTTACGACGTTATCGATCAGAGAAGGAGCTGGTTGTTTCTGGAGGTAAAGATCATGAGAAAGCACTCCTATGCGATTGTTGCCCTGGTAGCAGTGATCTGGCTGGCCCTGGCAGCCTCCGGCTGCAGCAAGGGCAATGCCGATCCCAGAGCTGAGGCCCCTCCCCCGGCAGTGGTGGAGCATGAAGACAACGCCAACCTGTTCCGGGTGGATCATCCCGATCAATATCCGGTTGTAGCCGCCGGTGAGTCCGATGAAGCGCCTGAGCTGAACGTCACCGGGTCAGTAAGCCCGGACATCTCGCGCAACGTTCCCGTGATCTCGCTGGCCTCGGGGCGCGTGGTTGAGATCAAGGCGCGGCTTGGCGACACCGTGACCAAGGGCCAGTTGCTGTTGCGCGTGCAGAGCGCCGACATCTCCCAGGCCTTTTCCGATTACCGCCAGGCCATGGCTGACGAGACCCTGGCGAAGGCGCAGCTCGAGCGGTCCGAGCTTCTGTACCAGCACGGTGCGATAGCCCTGAATGACCTTCAGGTGGCCCAGGACACCGAAGATAAGGCCAAGGTCACCGTCGAGACTACGCTCGACCATCTCAAGGTACTTGGTGCCGACATCAAGAATCCGTCGGCTCTGGTCGATGTTTATGCGCCCGTTTCCGGCGTGATCACGGACCAGGAAGTGACCGTGGCGGCCGGCACACAGGGCCTCTCGTCGCCCAACGCCTTCACGATTTCCGATCTTTCCCAGGTCTGGATTCTGTGCGATGTGTATGAGAACGATCTTCCCTTCGTGCGCCTGGGCGAATACGCCGACATCCACCTGAACGCCTATCCGAACGAGCATCTGCGCGGGAGGATCGGCAACATCGGGCCGATTCTCGATCCGAACATTCGCACGGCGAAGGTCCGCCTGGAAGTTCCGAATCCCGGCATGCTCCGGCTGGGGATGTTCGCCACCGCGACCTTCTATGGTCCCAGGAAGGAAGTGCATGCCACCGTGCCCGCCAGCGCGGTGCTGCATCTGCACGATCGCGACTGGGTCTACTCGCCTGCCGGCGACGGTCAATTCCATCGTGTGGAAGTGACCGGGGGCAAAATGCTGGCCGGAAACGTCCAGGAGCTGCTCACCGGTCTTAAACCGGGTGACAAGGTCGTGGCCAACGCTCTGGACCTTCAGTCAACCGTGGAGCAGTAGGACGTGGAGCAGCAAGAATGATCCGCCGTATCGTCGATCTCGCTCTGAACAACAAGCTCCTGGTGCTGGCAATCGCCGGGCTCCTGTTCATCTGGGGAATCATCTCCTTCCACCGGCTGCCGGTCGAGGCCTACCCCGACGTGGCGGATAACTACGTCGAGGTGATCGCGCAGTGGCCGGGAATCTCGGCCGAGCAGATCGAACAGCAGGTCACGATTCCGCTGGAAATCGTGATGAACGGCATTCCTCACCTGGTGAAACTGAGGTCGTTCTCGCTTTTCGGTCTCTCCACGGTTGACATGATCTTTGACGACGATTCCGACAACAATTGGAACCGCGAGCGCGTCCTCGAGCGCCTCGGCCAGGTGAACTTACCACCCGGTGTCCAGGGCCAGATGGGCACCGATTGGAGCCCGGCCGGCCAGATCATGTTTTACACGCTCGAAAGCACGAACCCGCAGTATGACGCCATGGACCTCAAGTCCCTGGAAGACTGGGTGGTGGAGAAGAACCTCAAGGCTGTTCCCAACATCGTTGACGTAAACAGTTTCGGCGGACCCACTCGGGAGTATCAAGTGCGGGTTGATCCCGAAAAGCTGGTCGCTTATGGGCTGAGCATCGGTGAGGTGGAGCAGCAGCTCAGCGACAACAATGTGAATGCCGGAGGCAGCTTTATCGAAGCCGGCCTGCAGCAGATCAACGTGCGCTCGGTCGGTCTGGTCGACAACGTTCAGGACATCGCCGACACCGTCATCACGACCAAGAACGGAACTCCCCTGCGCGTCAAGGATATCGCTGTGGTGGCGCAAGGTCCCAAGATCAGGCTCGGCCAATTCGGCCGGGCGGTCCGCCACGGCGACGGAACTATCGTCGATAACGACGATGTGGTCTCCGGAATTGTGCTGCTGCGCAAGGGCGCGGAAGCCGACAAGGCCTTGGAAGGCCTCCATGACAAGATCCAGGAGTTGAACAGCTACATCCTGCCATCGGGCGTGAAACTGGTCCCGTTTATCGATCGCAGCGATCTGGTACACTTCACCACACACACGGTGCTGCACAACCTGGGCGAGGGCGTATGCCTGGTTGTGATTATCCTGCTTTTTCTGCTCGGCAACGTGCGCGGCGCGATCATCGTCGCCATAACCATTCCGTTTTCGCTGCTTTTTGCCTCGATCTGTCTCGATCTGCGGCACATTCCCGCTAACCTGCTTTCACTGGGAGCGCTGGACTTCGGCATGGTTGTTGACGGCGCCGTGGTGATGATCGAGAACATCGTGCGGCATCTCCATCGTCGCGAAGAGGCGGCGACCATCGAAGAACGCATCCGCGCGGCCGCGCACGAAGTGCAGCGCCCGGTGTTCTACGCCATCGCTATTATCATCACCGCTTACATCCCGATCTTCACGCTGCAGCGCGTGGAGGGACGGCTGTTCAAGCCCATGGCGTGGACCGTCGCATTCGCGCTGCTCGGCGCTTTGATCTTTTCCATAATCGTGGCGCCGGTGCTGGCAAGTCTCCTGTTCCGCAAAGGCGCGCGCGAATGGCGTAATCGCCCGATGGAGTATCTGAAGGATCGCTACCGCCGGGCCGTCCGCGTCGCCATTCGGCATCGATACGTTACCGTGGGAATCGGCCTGCTCGGGTTTGCCGGAGCAGTCTACCTGACGTTCGGCGGCGTAATCGGCTCGGAATTCCTGCCCCACCTCGATGAAGGCGCGCTCTGGGTGCGGGGAACGCTTGCGCCCAGCACGGGACCGACCGAGGGCATCCGGGTGATGAACGAAGCCCGCATCAAGCTGGCCGCATTTCCCGAAGCCACCCTCGTCACCAGCCAGACCGGCCGGCCCGACGACGGCACGGACCATACCAGCTTCTTCAATACCGAATACTGCGTCAACCTGAAGCCCAAGGAGGAATGGCGGCCCGTCTTTCATCAGGACAAGAACGAACTCATCGCCGCCATGGACCGGGATCTCGAGGAGATTCCGGGCGCGGTCTGGGGTTTCTCGCAGCCGATCGAAGACAACATGGAGGAAGCGGTCAGCGGGGTGAAAGGACAGCTTTCGGCCAAGCTCTTCGGCGACGACCTGAAGACCCTCGAGAATAAAGGGGAAGAAATCGCCAACGTCATGCGACGCATCCCGGGCGTTGAAGACCTGGGAGTGTTCCACGTGGTTGGCCAGCCCAACCTGAACTTCGTGGTCAATCGCCAGCAGTGCTCACGGTATCAGATCAACGTGGCGGACGTTCAGGATGCGATCCAGACGGCGGTCGGCGGCAACGCGCTCACCCAGGTGCTGCAGGGAGAGCGCCGATACGACCTCGTCATGCGCTATCTTCCCGAGTACCGTGACACCAAAGAGGAAATCGAAAACATACGGCTGGTGTCGCCCTCCGGCGAGCGCGTCTCACTGGCGCAGCTCTGCAACATCAACACCGAGGACGGCGGTTCAGAGATCTACCGCGAAGGGAACCAGCGCTACATCGCCATCAAGTACAGCGTCCGCGGACGCGACCTGGGCGGCGCGGTGCGGGAAGCCATCGACAAGGTGAATCGCGAGGTCAAGCTGCCCCAGGGTTATCACGTCAGTTGGGAAGGCGAGTACGCAAGCGAGGTTCGAGCCGAACAGCGGCTGCTGATCATCGTTCCGTTCACGGTCTTTCTCATCTTCATCATCCTTTACATGATGTTCAACTCCTTCAAGTGGGCGCTGCTGGTGCTCGCGAACGTCATGATGGCGCGCATCGGAGGATTGCTGGCGCTGATGGTGACTCACACGAATTTCAGCGTGTCCTCAGGCGTCGGATTCCTCGCGCTGTTCGGCGTCTCGGTGCAAACCGGCGTCATCATGGTGGAGTACATCAACCAGCGCCGCGCCCGTGGCCACTCGGTCGAAGATTCAGCGGTCGAAGGCGCGGTTCTCCGGCTGCGGCCCATCATGATCACCATGCTCGTCGCCACGCTGGGGCTTCTGCCGGCGGCGATGTCACACGCGATCGGGTCGGATTCGCAGCGGCCGTTCGCAATCGTCATCGTCGGAGGCCTGATTTCCGACTTGCTGATGAGCATTTTCCTGTTGCCTACGCTCTACGCCTGGATCGCAAGGCCGGGCGACATTCTTCCGGAGATCGATATGCACTTTGACGAAGCCACCGGGTAGAGCCGGCCTTCAGGCCGGCATGCTCGGGCAAAAGCCCGGCGCTACAAGCCTGGCAGCTCGTCGCCGACAAATCGCTTCCTCCCCTTCAGGGGGAGGGCCGCCCGTCCGACTCCCCGGGATGACGGCCCGACATTCCTCCCCTGCAAAAGATCTCGGTGGTGTGTTCCTCCGGGTAGCCCTTTCCACCCTTCTGAGTTAAACTGTAATCGATCCGCATACACGTGTACTGGTCCGTTCACCCGGGGCGGAGCACTTGCCGCGGAGGGTTGCGTCGTGTCAGGGGGCGTCCTATCCCAGTTCAAGCCCGACGAAAGTTGATCCTCCTTCATCCCGGCCAGCCTTCGTCCACGCGCGCCGGACTTTGCAACACAGACAGGGAGTTTGAGAGTAAGGCCTAGATGATCCGACGAGTCGTTGATTACGCGCTAAATAACCGCATTCTGGTTCTGGCGATAGCCGTGGTGCTCTTCATCTGGGGCACCATCTCCTTTCATCGGCTTCCCGTAGAAGCCTACCCCGACGTAGCGAACAACTATGCCGATATCATCGCGCAGTGGCCCGGAATCTCAGCAGAGCAGATGGAGCAGCAGGTCACGATTCCGCTCGAGATCGTTATGAACGGCATCCCCCATCTCGTGGCCCTGCGGTCGTTCTCGCTTTTCGGACTCTCCGACGTCAAGCTGATCTTCGACGACGATTCGGACAACGCCTGGAACCGCGAACGCGTATTGGAACGGCTCAGCCAGGTCACTCTCCCGCCCGGCGTCAACTCCCAACTGGGTACGGATTGGAGTCCGGTCGGCCAGATCATGTTCTTCACGCTGCAGAGCACCAATCCGCAGTACGACGTTATGGATTTGAAGTCGCTCGAAGATTGGGTTGTGGAGAAGAATCTCAAGGCCGTGCCCAACATTGTGGACATCTCCAGCTTCGGAGGTCCCACGCGCGAGTACCAGGTCCGTGTCGATCCCGACAAGTTGGTTGCCTACGGGCTCAGTATCGGCGATGTGGAACAGCGGCTGGCCAATAACAACGCCAACGCCGGAGGCAGTTTCGTCGAGCAGGGATTGCAGCAGATCAACGTGCGCGCCGTGGGACTCGTCCGCGACGTCCAGGACATCGAGGACACGGTTATCAGCACCAAAAACGGCACGCCGCTGCGTGTCAAAGACATCGCCGTGGTGGCGCAAGGCCCAAAAATCCGGCTGGGACAATTCGGCAGGGCGATTCGCCGCGACAGTGGAGTGATCGTCGACAACGACGACGTGGTTTCGGGCATTGCCTTGTTGCGCAAAGGCGCCGAAGCGGATATGGCGCTCGAAGGCCTTCACAAGAAGATCAAGGAACTCAACAGCTATATTCTGCCTCCGGGCGTGAAACTGGTTCCCTTCATCGACCGCAGCGATCTGGTCCACTTCACCACTCACACGGTGCTGCATAACCTGACCGAGGGCGTCATCCTGGTGGTGATCATCCTGCTGCTGTTGCTCGGCAACGTGCGGGGCGCGCTTACCGTCGCGCTGACGATCCCGTTTTCCCTGCTCTTTGCCTCGATTTGCCTGGACCTCAGGCACATTCCGGCGAACCTGCTTTCGCTCGGCGCCTTGGACTTCGGCATGGTCGTGGACGGCGCCGTGGTGATGATCGAGAACATTGTCCGGCACCTGAATCGCCGTGAGGAAGCCGCGACCATCGAAGAGCGCATTCGCGCCGCTGCCCACGAAGTGCAGCGTCCGGTCTTCTACGCCATCGCCATCATCATCACCGCCTATATCCCGATCTTCACCCTGCAGCGCGTCGAAGGCCGCCTGTTCAAGCCGATGGCTTGGACCGTGGCTTTTGCGCTGCTCGGCGCGCTGGTGTTCTCGATGATTCTGGCGCCGGTGCTCGCCAGCATCGTATTCCGCAAGGGCGCGCGCGAATGGCATAACCCGGTGATGGAATTCCTCAAAGAGCGCTATCGCCGTTCCGTCCGCTGGACCATCCGTCATCGCAGGGTAACCGTCGGTGTAGCAGCGCTCTTCATGGGCGTCGTGTACGTCACCGTGACCAGAAGCATTGGCTCAGAGTTTCTGCCGCATCTCGACGAAGGGGCGCTTTGGGTGCGCGGCACACTTGCGCCGAGCACCGGTCCAAGCGAGGGCATTCGCGTGGCGAACGAGGCGCGGATCAAGCTGGCCTCGTTTCCCGAAGCGACGCTCGTGACCAGCCAGGTCGGGCGGCCCGATGATGGCACGGACACAACCGGGTTCTTCAACACGGAGTACTGCGTCGACCTGAAGCCCAAGGAGGAATGGCGGCCGGTATTTCGTCAGGACAAGGAAGCCCTGATCGCCGCCATGGACCGCGAGGTCGAGAAGATTCCGGGCGCGGTTTGGGGCTTCTCGCAGCCCATCGCCGACAATATGGAAGAGGCCGTCAGCGGAGTGAAGGGCGAGCTCGCCACCAAACTCTATGGCGACGACCTGAAAACCCTGGAAGCGAAAGCGACGGAGATTGCCGGCGTGATGCGGGGCATCCAGGGAATTCAGGACCTGGGCATCTTCCACGTGGTCGGCCAGCCCAACCTGAACCTCGTGATCAATCGCCAGCAGTGCGCCCGTTACCAGATCGACGTCGCGGACGTGCAGGACGCAGTTCAGACCGCAGTCGGCGGAAACGCCCTCACCCAGGTGCTCCAGGGCGAGCGGCGATACGATCTGGTGCTGCGTTATCTTCCGCAGTATCGCGACACCACGCAAGCAATCGAGAACATCCGGTTGCTATCACCCTCGGGAGAGCGGGTTTCACTGGCGCAACTCTGCGACGTAAGCGTGCAAGACGGCGGTTCGGAAATCTATCGCGAGGGCAACCAGCGCTATATCGCCATCAAATTCAGCGTGCGCGGACGCGATCTCGGCGGCGCGGTGCGCGAAGCGATCGACAAGGTCAACCGGAACGTCAAGCTACCACAGGGATATCACGTCAATTGGGAGGGCGAGTATGAAAGCCAGGTGCGCGCCCAGGCTCGCCTCGCGATCATCGTGCCTTTCACCGTGGTGATCATTTTCTTCATCCTCTACATGATGTTCAGCTCATTCAAGTGGGCGTTGCTGGTACTCGCCACGCTGATCATGGCTCCTGTGGGGGGCTTGCTGGCTTTGAAGACCGCGCACACGAATTTCAGCGTGTCGTCCGGTATCGGATTCCTCGCGCTCTTCGGCGTCTCGGTGCAGACCGGCGTGATCATGATCGAGTACATCAACCAGCGACGCGCCCGCGGCCACTCGGTCGAGGACTCGGCCGTCGAAGGCGCGGTCCTTCGGTTGCGGCCCATCATGATCACGATGCTCGTCGCTACCCTGGGCCTGCTGCCAGCCGCGACGTCTCACGCCATCGGGTCGGACTCCCAGCGGCCGTTTGCCATCGTCATCGTCGGCGGCCTGATCTCCGACTTGCTGATGAGCATCTTCCTGCTGCCCACGCTCTACGCCTGGATCGCGAAGCCGGGCGATGTTCTGCCGGAGCTCGACATGCACTTCGACGAAGCCCGTTGACCGGCGATGGCGACAGCTGTAGCGGCGGTGTCCTCACCGCCGCGCGATGTCACTCGGCGTTGCAGTGCACGATGCGGCGGTGGGGACACCGCCGCTACAGCCGCCAGCCGTCCTAACGTCGAAAGCAATCATTCACACCGCAGCGCCGCCATGGGATCGAGCCTGGCGGCGCGTCGTGCCGGCAGATAACTCGCCGCCATCGCCACGGCAGCGAGCAGTACCACTGCCATTACCAGGGTGAGCGGATCGCCTGGCTGCAATCCATAAAGCAGTGAGCGCGCCGTCTTTCCCGCGATCAGCAGGATCCCAAGGCCCGCTCCTGCTCCCACTCCGAGGACGAGCGCAGCATCCTTGAGCACCATGCTCACAATCTCTTGTCGACTCGCGCCCAGCGTCATACGGATACCAATTTCGTTCGTGCGCCGCACCACGATATAAGAAAGCACGCCGTAGAGTCCGATGCTGGCGAGGAGAATGCCCAGCAAGCCAAAGAATCCGGAGAGCGTCGCCATCAGCCGGTCGCGCGTGGTTCGATTGCGCAGCATATCGCTAAAGAGTCCGAAGTCCACGCTGATCTCCGGATTAAACTCCGCCACGGCGCTGCGGACCCGCGGCGTAAGATCGGACGCCGGCAGGGACGATCGAATGAGAATCTGCACCGAATAGTTGGCGAAGCGCAATTCCTGCGACGTGCCGAGATACGCGATCGGCGGATCGTCCTCGCGAATGTCGCGGTACTTGCTGTCGCCGACCAGGCCCACAATCTCAAAATCCATTTCAGGATCCGAAGGCGTGGACTGCCGGCGGAAGTATCGTCCCATCGGATTCGGCCCGAGGCCGAGCTTGCGGGCAAACGCCTGATTGACGATGGCGACGGGCGCGGAGTGGGGCGTGTCGCGCGAGTCAAAGTCGCGGCCCGCGAGAAACGGCGTCTCCATGACCTTGAAGTAGTCCTCGCTGACCCAGTTGAAATCCGAGACGGTGGCGTGGTCGCGGTCGGAGCCCTCGCGCCAGACCGCATTATCTGTGCTTCCGCCAGCCAGCGGAATAAAGCGGACGTCCGCCACCGCCTTCACGCCTGGAATGGCGCGAATCCGGTCGAGTAATTGCAACTTGTAAGGCACCCGGCTATCCGGCAGGCGCTTTGTTTGGATCTCAGTCATGTCGGCATCGGCGATCAGGATACCCTTTGGGTCGAACCCCGGATTGACGTTCATCACGTTGCGCAAGCTTCGAGAGAAGAGCAGGGCGCCCGCCACCAGCACGAGCGAGAGCGCGACCTGGCTGGTAGCCAGCACGCGTCTCAGCCCGAAGCGCTCGCGGCTGGCCGTGAGCCCGCGTCCGCCCGATTTCATCGCTTCGCTGGGATCGATCCGGGTGGCACGCAGCGCCGGCGCCAGGCCAAACAGCAGGCACGTCAAGACTCCGGCGCCGATGGTGAATCCAAGCACGCGCCAGTCCAGGTGCAAGTCCAGAAACAAAGGATTGTCCATCGTACTCAGGAACGCGAGCAGGAACCGGCTCAGCACGCTCGCGAGAAGAAGCCCCGCGCCCGCTCCGACCGTTGCGAGCAACAGACTCTCCGCCAGCAGCTGCCGAATCACGCGCCCACGTGGCGCACCGAGCGCCAGGCGTACTGCGGTCTCGCGCTCGCGGGCACTGGCCCGCGCCAGCATCAGGTTGGCGAGATTGGCGCAAGCGATCAGCAGCACCAGTCCGGCCGTCGCCAGCAGCAACCAGAGCGGGTCCTGATAGTTTGCGCGCAGAAATGAGAATCCGGTTGCGGCAGGATACGCCGCGAGCTTGAAATGCAGGTAGTCTTTGATATTCTCCCGCGGATACTCCTTGGGGAGAGTCGCCTCGAAAAGGCCCGGTGAGATCGTCCCGAGTTCAGCGGTGGCGCGCTGCAAAGTCCAAGCGGGCTTCAGGCGGCCCACAACCGTCAGCCACCAGATTGTGCCGGCGTCGAGAAAACTGTAGGCGTCGTCGGTTGCCTCCGAGCAGATCGGCAGCGCGATATCGTAAGACCTCCCGACGTCGAGCCCCGTGAAGCTCGAGGGTGTGACTCCGATCACCTCGACAGGGTGAAAGTCGATCGAGATTCGACGGCCAATCGCCGCGCGGTCGCCGCCCAGTTCGCGCTGCCAGAAGGCGTAGCTTACCACCGCGCCAGGCATGCCACAGCCGCGATGATCGTCCGCTGCTGTAA
>JASHQD010000012.1 GCA_030037755.1 Terriglobia bacterium | reverse complement strand
CGATTGGAAATACGCCGGGAAGACGATCGCCGTCCTGATTGAGGTGATCATACTCGGGTCCATCGTCCTCTACCCGCTGATGTACACGCAGACTCTTCCTCAGGCGCAGTTGATGACCATGCTGGTGGCTCCGCCGCCCCCGCCGCCGCCGCCCCCGCCTGCGCCGCCTGCGCCCAAGGTGATCATCCATCACGTTTCGGTGGAGGATCTGCTGAAGGCTCCTACGGTTATTCCCAAAACCATTCAGCAGGTCAGGGACCAGCCTGAGCCGCCGCAGGCAACGGGAGTTGTGGGCGGCGTGCCGGGCGGCGTGCCCGGTGGAAGCATGGGTGGAGTGATTGGCGGCATGGTCGGTGCGCCGCCGCCACCGCCGCCGCCGAAGCCGGCCGCCCCGAAGCGCATTACGGTAGGCGGACAGGTCGAGGAGTCAAAGAAGATCTACGCTCCGCCGCCGGAGTATCCGCAGATCGCCAAGATGGCTCGCGTTCAGGGCCTTGTGCGCCTGGCGGCTGTGATCAGTAAGGACGGCACCATCCAGGACTTGCACCTGATCAGCGGTCCCCCGCTGCTGGTGAATGCCGCCATGCAGGCCGTTGCCAAGTGGCGCTACCAGCCCACGCTGTTGAACGGCGAGCCGGTGGACGTGGATACGGAAATCGATGTCAATTTCACGTTACAGGAGTAGCAACGGGTTCGGAAAACCATCTGAGGAGGAGTGAAGCACTATGTTAGGAACATGGCTCGTGACGTTGAGTCTGTGGCTTTTCCAGGGAGAAGCCGGCACGCCGGGCTTCGATCCCATCAGCATGTGGCGCTCGATGGGCTGGCCGGCGCGCACGGTGGTCATCGTGCTCGTCATTATGTCGGCGTGGTCAATCGGCGTCATGATCGACCGCTGGATCGCCTACTCGGCCGCCCGCAAACAGTCGCGCGTCTTCGCGCCCGCCGTGGCGGGGGCTCTCAAGGACGGCAAAATCGACCAGGCGGTCAACATTGCCGAGGAGAACAAGCGCAGCCACCTCGCCAAAGTGGTGACGGCCGGGTTGCAGGAGTTCCAGGCGCACCAGATGTCTGCCGAGATCCCCGGTGAGGAGATCGAGGCGTCGCGGCGCGCTCTGGAGCGGGCTTCGGCGATCGTGCATGCCGAGTTGAAGCGCGGCGTTTCCAGCCTGGCGACCATCGGTTCCACCGCCCCCTTCGTGGGACTGTTCGGCACCGTGCTTGGCATCATCCACGCGTTTCAGGGCATCTCCGCGTCGCAGTCGGTCGGTATCGGCGCCGTGGCCGGCGGTATTTCGGAAGCTCTGGTGACCACGGCCATCGGCTTGTTTGTGGCCATTCCCGCCGTGTGGCTTTACAATTACTTCACCAACAAGATCGAGGCTTTCGACGTGGAGATGGACAACTCCTCTTCGGAGCTGATCGACTACTTTATCAAGCGGTCCGGGCACGTAAAACCTGCTCCGGGGAGGTAAGGAACTATGCCTGGTCATGCCAAGGCTCCGCCCACGGTTTCCGACATCAACGTGACGCCGCTGGTGGACGTTATGCTGGTTCTGCTGATCATTTTCATGGTCATCACCCCGTTGTTGCAGAAGAACGTCAGCGTGGACCTGGTCCGGGCGGCCAATCCGCGGGCCATGCCCGACGACGACCGGGAGGATGCCATCGAGGTGGCGATCACGCGCGACGGAAAAATCGCCCTGAAGAAGGACTTCATCAGCCTCGATGAAATCACAGCCAAGGTCAGGGACATGATCTCGGGCCGGCTGGACAAGACGGTCTACGTTCGGGCGGACGCTCGCGCCAAGTACGGCGACGTGACCAAAGCTGTGGATGCGGTGCGCGCCGCTGGTGTCGAACAACTTGGTTTGATCACCTCGCAAATCGAGCGTCCCGGCGCAGCCGCAACCGTTTCGCCGTGACCCGGGCTGCCACTGTAGTGCGCCTGTCGCGGGCGCGAAGATCGCGGACTGGGACACGCAAATTGGCGTGCTTGGCCTCTACGGCGAGGGCGCCGGGCAGCGACAGCATCGCAAGGAGGATATCGATATGGCAATGGCAGTTGGCGGCAAGAAGGGGGCCATGGGTGACATCAACGTCACTCCGCTCATCGACGTCCTGCTGGTGCTCATCATCATTTTCATGGTGATTACGCCGCGAACGCCGCATGGGTTGGATGCTCTGGTGCCCCAACCCAACAAGGACAAGCAGAACGAAGACGTGATCAATCGCACCATTGTGGTCACGATGGATGCGGGACGGCAGATCGCGATCAACCAGCAGCCGGTCGATATCCGGAGTCTCGGCGACAGACTGATCGATATCTTCAAGACCCGCAACGACCGCATCATCTTTGTGAAGGGCGATCCCACGCTCACGTTTGGCGACATCGCCCGGATCATCGACATCGCCAAAGGTGCGGGCATCGACAAGATCGGCTTGATGACTGCGGCCGTGGAATCAGGGCATTGAACGGGCCCGCCCCCCCGGCGCGGGTTCACTCGGCTGGCAGTCTGACGCGGGCGGCATCCAAGATCGGCCTGATGACCGGCTCCGCAAAAAAAAGGCAAGTCACTGACCCACCCGTCCGTGGCGGGTTAACGGAGGATCACTCATGAGACGCTACAGGCTCGCGCTCGTTGCCGGCGTGCTGCTGCTGTCCGTAGCCGCAACCGGATGCAACCGGCTTAAGGCGCGCGATCAGCTTAACAAAGGCGTCAACGCGTTTCGCAATGCGCAGTTCCAGGAAGCCGTCGCACACTTTCAGGAGGCGGCTTCGCTCGACCCCACCCTCACTGACGCCCGCCTTTACCTGGCGATGTCGTACTTTCAGCAATACGCGCCCGGAGGCGAATCGCCGGACAATGTCAAGATCGGGCAGCAGGCGATCAGTGCCTTTAACAACGTGCTGGAACTGGACCCCAAGAACACGACCGCGCTGGCGACGATCGGCACCATTTATTACGACATGAAGGACTTCGATAAGGCGAAGGACTACCAGCGCCGCCGCCTCGATATCCAACCGAACGATCCCGAGCCTTACTATTGGGTCGGGGTCATGGATTATGCCTTGGCCGGCAAGAACGACACCGACATGCGGAAGACCGACCCGAAGCTGACCATCATCGGCCCGAACGGCGACCTTCCGCCCCTGCCGGAGAAAATGAGGGTGGAACTCGAGCAGAAGAACTCAGCTCTCATTACTGAGGCCATGGACGCCCTCAATAAGGCCATCAGCCTGAAGCCGAACTACGACGAGGCCATGGCCTACCTCAACCTCACCTACCGCCAGAAAGCCGATATCGAGAAGGATCCATCGGCACGGGCGGCTGATACCAAGCAGGCGAACGACTGGCTGGCGAAAGCTATGGAAGCCCGCAGGGCTGCGGGTGCCACAGCCGCTCACTGACCCATGCTCTCTTGACGACTCTCCTCGCTGGTGGCGTCCTTGGGCGGACGCCATCGGCGAGCGCTTATTTGCCATCCACTGAGAAGGCGAGAAGCGCGCCGCCTGGCATACCCGCATTGATCGAATACCCGGACGTGACAAACACCATGCCACCGGCCACGACTGTCCCGGCGTAGTTGATCGATCCGCCGTGGGAGTCCACGCCGTTAACCGTCTGGAACTCCCGCGTGGTATCGAAGTCCCACAGGATCGTGCCGTCGAGTGCGTCGTAGGCGCGGACGTGCCCGTCGAGCGAACCGGAGAATACAACGCCAGGGATCCCGGTGGCGGGAGCCTCCTGCGCGGCACTGCATCCCGGCTTCGCGAGACACGCAGGTTGCGGAGCGGCCGTCGACCATATCTTCTTTCCAGTCTCGACGTCGAGCGCGAACATGCCGCCGCCGGCCTTGGGATCTGGCCTCCAGTCGGATAGCGGAAAATAGACGCGCCCGTCTGCGGCGGCGCCGCCGAACTCGATGCCGCCGAGCGCCCCGCCTTCGCCGATGCGCGATTCCCAAACTGTTCTGCCGCGATCGTCTGGGTCAAGGGCATAAGCAACGCCTGACTTCTGGCCGACGAGCAGCAATCGCTTTCCACCGTTCACGGTATACAGAATCGGCGGCGCGCCGAGATCGAAATCGCCTCCCGGATCCTGTGGGCAATTCGATTTGTCCGGTGTGTAACAGCCGATGTTGGTGCGATCCTGGCCGGTAAGCTGCTTCGACCACAGAATCTTTCCGGTTTCGAGATCAAACGCCATGACCGCGTCGCTGGTTGGAGTGGCGGGATCGGAGTAGTTGTTGCCGGTCCCGACGTAAAGCGCGTGCCGCGCGGGATCGATTGTTGGAGAACTCCAGACGGCGGCGCCGGAAGGGCCCAGCATTCCCACGCCCGCCTTGTTGGTGGAAGTCGGCTGGGGAGGTGATTCAATCGTGTAGGTCTTCCAGATCAATCTTCCGGTTTTCGCGTCCAAAGCGCTGACGCTGCCGCGAAAACTGCAGCATGGATACCTCGGGTCCGCTGCGCCCAGTTCCTCGGCCGAC
>JASHQD010000118.1 GCA_030037755.1 Terriglobia bacterium | reverse complement strand
CGCTCGCTCTATGAAGAGCTGCTGGAGCCGGGTATCTCAACTCCAATCGAGGTGAAGAGATGAAATTGGATTCCAAAACCCTTGGCACGGCCGACCTGGCCAACGCCAACATTGAGCCGTCCCCAAAGCCGATTTCGAATCAGCCACGCGCGGCCGCCGGCAATGAACTTCCCGGGTCAGAGCCGGCTCGCACCCGGAGTGCAGAGCGCGAGGACGTAATCGATGTCGAACCGCAGGAGCAACTGGCTCCACGCGCGGTCCAAATGGGGCGGGCTTCGGCCGGCGAGAGCGATGCCACATCCGCGCCGCTGTTTGAGAATAGGGACGCCGAAGGGCTGCGGGCGCGCTGGAACGACATTCAAGTGGGATTCGTGGATGAGCCTCGCGCCGCCGTAC
This sequence comes from Terriglobia bacterium, assembly GCA_030037755.1. Taxonomy (GTDB): domain Bacteria; phylum Acidobacteriota; class Terriglobia; order UBA7540; family UBA7540; genus Gp13-AA77. The sequence continues at coordinate 5,409 of JASHQD010000118.1, read as the reverse complement.
AGAAAGCCGACAGCCTTGTGGCCGAAACGATCAAGCACCTGGCGGAATCGTTCGCGGGCAGCCGGCGCGAACTGGAAGGCGAATGGGATCGGGAAGGCGACGTATCCACGGAGACGTTGCGCGTGGCCCTTCAGCGTTATCGCTCGTTCTTCAACCGCCTGCTCTCAATCTAGCCAGGCGGCCAGGCGCCTCCACAACTCTTAGCTCGTGACCGCGTGAGCGCCCTTGAAGATCGCAGGATCGACCGGCAGGCGCCTCACGCGCACGCCGGTGGCGGCGAAGATGGCATTCGCCACCGCCGGTGCAAGCGGCGGAACTCCAGGCTCGCCCATGCCGGTCGGGTCTTCCGTGCTGGGAACGATGTGGACCTCGATCTGCGGCGCCTGGGACATGCGGACCACCGCATAGTCGTTGAAATTACTCTGCTCCACCGCGGCATCCTTGATCGTGATCTCGCCGCCAAGCACCGTCGTCAACGCATAATTGATCGCGCCCTCGGTCATCGCCCGCACTCCGTCGGGATTCACCGCCGTGCCGCAGTTAACAGCGCTGACCACGCGATGCACGCGCATGGCGCCATCCTTATCAACTGAGACCTCGGCTACATGGGCGATATAGGTGCTGAAGGAGAAGTGGCAAGCAATGCCGCGCCCGTGTCCGGCGGGCAAAGGACTGCCCCAACCCGATTTTTCTGCCGCCAGCCTCAGAACCCCTTCGAATTTCGAGACGTCCAACGGCGGATTATCGGCCCACATCACCGCCGACAGGTTCAAGCCACCAAGTTTGCGCTGCGCAGCCAACTGGTCGAGGCGGAACTGGTAAGGATCGCGACCGGCGGCGTGCGCAAGCTCGTCGATGAAGCATTCCATGGCGAAGGCGTTGGCGCCCGACTCCACCGACCGCCACCAGGCGCGCGCAGCGGCCGAGTGCAGCGGCGCGAAGTCGAGGCGAAAGTTCGGCACGCCGTAAGGAAGAACGTCGGCACCCCCGAGTTCCTGCTGTGCGAGATGCCGCGGATCCTTCAGGCTCTCCAGCGGATCGAAGTAGCCCCGAATCGGCGTCGAGACCACCCGATGCGACCACGCCGCGACGCTGCTCTGCGAGTCCAGGCCGGCTGCCAGGCGATGATGGCTGTAGGGCCGGTAAAAATCGTGCTGGATATCGTCCTCGCGCGTCCAGACAAGCTGGACGGGCTTCTTCACCTCGTTCGCAACCTGCCACGCTTCCGCAGCGTAGTCCCACTGCGCGCGGCGGCCGAACGATCCGCCCGAAAGCGTCATGTGAACCGTGACCTTTCCCGGCGAGACCTTGGAAAGCTGCGCGACCGTGGCTTGAATCCGTTCAGCCCACTGCGTGGGCGTCCACACCTCGATGCCATCGTCGCGAACGTGGACCGTAGTATTCATCGGCTCCATGGTCGCGTGCGCCTGGAATCCAAGTTCGTAATACGCCTCCACTTTCTTCGCGGCGGCCCCGACCGCCGTCGCCGCGTCGCCACGATTGACGGCCACAAACGTGGCAGGACCGCCGGCCAGGCCGTCGAGCTGTTTGCGCAGGCTCTCCGTCGATTCGCTTCCGTCCGGGCCCTTGTCCCAGGTGATCTTGAGGGCCTTCCGGGCCTGAATCGCAGCCCAGGTGGAATCCGCCACCAGGGCGACGCCGCCGGCCGTGTTCAGGGGACGAGGCAGCGGATCCACGGGAAAGATGGCGCGCACTCCGCGCATCGCCTTCGCCGCCCGGTCGTCAAAGCTCACCAGCTTGCCGCCGAAATGAGGGCATCGCGCGATGACGGCGTAGAGCATGCCCGGCACGCGCACATCGATTCCAAATGCCGCACTGCCGTCAACCTTGCTGGGCACGTCCGTACGGGGGATCGGCTTGCCGATATAGCGATAATCCTTCGGGCTTTTCAGAGCAATGCCGTCTGCCTTGATTTCCGGCAGCTTGGACGCAGTTTCGACGAGCGCGCCGTAGGTCAGGCGCCGGCCGCTCGGAAGGTGTACGACCGTTCCGTTTTCGGCACGACAGTCCTTTCTCTCGACCGCCGCGCTGGCGCTCCACTGTTCGACGGCGGCCGCGATCAGCATCTCCCGAGCCTGCGCGCCCACCTTGCGCATGCCGGGCCAGGTGTCCTCTACTCCTCCGCTACCGCCCGTACTCAGGCCTTTATAGATGTCAGGTATGGTGGGCGCCTGCTCGATGCGGATCGTGGACCAGTCGGCCTCCAGTTCATCCGCGATCATCATCGGCACCACGGTGCGCGGGCCCTGCCCCATCTCGGGCTTTTCGACGAGCAGCGTGATCCGATTGTCGGGCGTGATGCGAATCCAGGCATTGGGCTTGAAAATCTCCGACCCTTCCGCCTCGGCCGCACGGCCACGCGAGCGGCGCGAAGGCAGATAAAACCCGAGAACGAGCGCGGCACCGCCTGCTGCGCCCGTCTTGAGAAACTCGCGTCGACTAACATCCGTTTCGATGGCCATTTACGCTGCCTCCCCGGCAGCGCGCAAGATGGCGCGGCGGATTCTCTGATATGTGCCGCAGCGGCAGATGTTGCCGGACATGGCCTGATCGATCTGGTCGCTCGTGGGATGCGGACTTCTGGCGAGAAATGCGGCCGCCTGCATAATCTGTCCCGACTGGCAATAGCCGCATTGCGGCACTTGCTCGGCGATCCAGGCGAGTTGAACCGGATGACTTCGAGCGGCCCCGAGTCCTTCGATCGTGGTGATCTTTCTCGCGCCTACCGAACTCACGGGCGTCTGGCAGGATCGCACCGCCTCGCCCTCGAGGTGCACGGTGCATGCGCCACAAAGTCCGGCGCCGCAGCCGAACTTGGTGCCGGTCAGGTTGAAAGTGTCACGCAGGGCCCACAATAGCGGAGTGGCGGGATCGAGGTCGGCATCGTAGTCCCTGCCATTGATCTTCAGGGTGATTGCACTCACGGCCCGCCTCCATTCTATGCGTCCGTCTCAGCGCCTCTGACGCGCGGCTATGGAGTAAGGTTGCCTCTCCGGTCCTTGGTCGGCGATCGGTTGCCGGTTCTGCGCGATCACACGTCCCGTTTCGTCGTCAGTTGTTTTGCCGGCAGAGCGGGGCTTGCCTTCAGAGCCGACTGCTAATCGACATAGTATAAACTCACAAGGAACCACGAAACGCAACTCAGAACCGACGACTGCTAACCGACCGCTATGCTATATTCCGAATTGTCGAAGATTCACAAGGCAACACTCGCCCGGAAGCTGACGTCCTAGGACAGGACGCCGGAGCAAACGGCTCGGCAACTTGCCGGAGGAGAATCGGGCCGAATACAGAAACGAGGTCAAAAACTGCGAATGGCAGACGACTCCAACAACGAAAGCAAGTCTCCTCCGCGCTCGATGAGCATGATCGAGAACCGGTTTCGTGATATCTACCTGAACTTTTACAAGCAGAGCTACTTCACTCCGACGGCTCTCGATCTGAAGACCAAGGAGCTGATCGCTATCGGCGTGTCGCTTGCCGTCAAGTGCGAGGGTTGCCTTGAAGGCCACCTCAGGAAGGCGATCGAGGTCGGCTGCACGAAAGAGGAGATCAGCGACGCGATCGTGGTCGCCATCGGCATCGCCGCCGCCGGAATTCTCGATTTTTCGGACAAGGCAGCCACCAAGCTTGACCTCCACCACTTCGAAGGACTCAAGCTGAAGGTCGGCGCCACCGAATAGCGCGTGGCGCTGATCTCCGGGCGGCCCGGCGCAAAACCTACCGCAGAAAGAGATGCAAGGCGGCACGCAGGATGCGTGCGCCACAAGGCTGTGCCGTGTAGCCTATGAACTACCGCGTGATCGCCGGCCTCTTTCTGCTGCTGAGCCTCGGCCTGGCCGACAATCAAACCATTCCAGCGCTGCTGCCAGTCCTGATGAAAGCCTTTGGGACCGGCATCAGGGTCACGAATCTGCTTGTGGTTCTGTATGCCCTGGGCGCGGCGTTGGCGGCCTTCCTCACCGGCTCGCTTTCGGACCATTACGGCCGCAGGCCATTCCTGATCGCCGGCGCGGCCGTCTTCCTGGCGAGCTCGATCGTCTCATCCGTCAGCGGCACGTTTGCCGAGCTCGCCGTTGCCCGCGCCTTTACAGGGCTTGCGGCCGGCGCGCTGTCGACGTGCTCGATCGCTTACGCAGGCGACTGGTTCCCTTACGGGGTCCGCGGGCGCGCCCTGGGGCTGATTTCATCCGCGTATTTCGTGGCGCCACTCGGCGTTCCGGTCGCAGGAGTCATAGCCGATCGCTTCGGTTGGTCGCGCGTGTTCGCGGCCTTCGCCGCCGTCGCCCTGGCGGTGGCGATCGCCTCACTCAGGCTGCCCCGCGACGTCCCGCCTCATCGCCTGGAGGACGAAAGTCCCGCGCCGGATGGAAGACTGCGCCACACCCTGTCGGTGTTCTGGCATTTCCTCGGCCGCCGCGACACCTCGGCAATGCTGATCATCGCGTTCCTGGTGTCCGGAGGTCTGGTAAGCTTCTTGACTTACATCGGCGTGTGGCTGCATGCGAGCTTCGGATTGACGACGACGAAAATCGGGCTCGTGTTCATGCTGGGAGGACTCGTCGCCGTGGGAGGAGCGCCGCTTGGCGGCGTGCTCTCCGATCGCTGGGGGAAGCGCGGGGTATCCATCGTCAGCAACATCCTGCTCGCCGTGACCATCGCCGCGCTGCCGCTGCTCGGATGGGGTGTGGCCTTGCTGATCGTCTTCGTCGGCGTCAGCCTGGCGATCGGATTCCGGCAGGGGCCCATCACGGCGTTGATGACGGAGATGGTTCCGCAGAGCACGCGCGGGTCGTTCGTGGCCATGCGTAACATCGCCTCGCAACTCGGCATCGGCGCCACGGTATTCGTGGGCGGATTGCTTTACCAGTGGCACGGTTACGTCGCCGTCACTTCCCTGTCGGCAGTGATGGCCGCGGTGGTTGCCGTTCTGCTGACGACGCACATCACGGAACCGGTAGCCGTCGCCGGTGGCCAGTCGGCGGTGGGCAGTAGGCAGGCAGCGGGCGGCAGTAGGCAGTAGGCAGTAGGCAGTTGACAGTAGGCAGTTGACAGTTGACAGTTGACAGTTAACAGTCTGCAGCCAGCACTCCGCGGGCGGCAGTCAGCGTTCGGCAGCGGCAGTCCAGCGATGAATGCAAAGCGTTGAAACGTCTTGCGAACAAGCGCCGGCTGTCAACTGTAAACTGTCGACTGTCAACTGGAGGATGAATGCCCAAGCTCCGTCGAGCGTTGAAAGTCACGCGTTGGATTCTGCTGCTTCTCCTGCCGCTCGCTCTGGTCTTCTTCCTCGCAGTCGTGCCGTGGCTCGTCGCGACCGTCACGACCACCAACCGGTTTCATTTCCCTGATAAGAACGACGGCAAAACGCCGCGCGATTTCGGAATG
>JASHQD010000117.1 GCA_030037755.1 Terriglobia bacterium | reverse complement strand
GCACGCACCGTGAAAACTTCGTGCTGGCCTTCGGAATGCGTCACGCTGTAGCCGGCTGCGGCCTGCTGCGCGTTCTGGGGCAGGGGTGCGATTGGCGTGAGCGGGGCCGGGGAGTGCGGCGGGCGGAGGCGATAAGCCACGATCAAGGCCACCACGCCCAATCCGAGCAGGCCGAGAAGCGTGCGCCGTAGAATTCTCCTCCGGTCAACGGTGCCGCGAGCACGCAATGCCGACTGCGTGGCCGCCGATCGAATTGGAACGTGTTCAGCCATTTTCTGCGTCCCGCCCCCTGTAGCGGCGCTGTCCTCAGCGCCGAGCCTCCGTTGCGCCAACCGCTGTCATGGCGCTGACATTTCTCTGTGATCTCCGAGCTGACAAGCTTCCAACACAAAGGGCACGAAGCCTCTGTGGCCTCTGTACTACAAACCTTGAACTTCTTCGCAGCGCGCGAAGGTTTTCCTGCTCGCCACTAGCCACTTTTGGCCGATTTGGTTGCGGCGAGCCGCGTTGGGTTGGAGAATTCCGGCCACAGAGAGCACGGCGATTCTCGAGTTCAAGAGCGCCGGCAGGCCAAGACGAACACCCTCGCGGGCCGAAACGAGTTGACAGTACAGAGAGCACAAAGCCGGCAGCCTACATGCGCTTGATAGTCGCGAACCAAGCCGGTGCGCCGTTTTCATGGAATCGCGTTTGAATCCGATCCGCTTCGACGGCGGCGACATCCCACCCACTGCCCGGCCTGAATGCCTCTTTCAGCTCTTCCCTACTGACGGGGTGTGGGCCGGTACCGGGACCTTCGTCACTAAAGCAGAGCACGTACAAGGTCCCGTTGCGCTCGGTCACCGACGCCACACTCGCCACATACTTAGGTCGCTCGTCGCGGTTGAAGGTGTGGAACAGGCCGCAGTCCAGCACCGTTCGAAACCTGCGCCCCAAGCGCTCCAGATGGAAGGCGTCAGCCGCGGCGAATTCAGCCTCCATCCCACGGTCCCTGGCCTTCGCCCGGGCCCGCTGAAGCGCCCTCTCAGCCACGTCAACGCCCAGCACTGGCAATCCCAGCGCGGCGACGAGAAGAGCGTTCTCACCGGTCCCGCAGCCCACATCGAGCACCGATCCGGCGAATCCGCCTTCGGATGCCAGGCGCGCGATTGCCGGCTGCGGCCGGCCAATATCCCAAGGCGGAGTGCCGTCGCGGTACGACGCATCCCACGGCAGTCCCGTCATGCGTTCGTGACTGGTCGGGCGACGGCCGCCAAACGGATCGTCAGCGAGAGTTTCTGATTGCTCGGGCAACTTTGTTCCCTTCCACACCGCGCTGTAGCGGCGGTGTCCTCACCGCCGAAAAAACCGGTGATCCGCACGCGCCGGTGAGGACACCGCCCAAACAAACCGATAATCCGGACGCGGCGGTGAGGACACCGCCGCTACAGCGCGTCGCTACTAGGAGACAGCTCGCAGATCCTTCAGCGCGAGATGCACGGTCGTGATGCCCTGAAACGTATTCTCGCCGAGCGTAAACGCCGCGTCGACCCGTTGCCCTGCCGTGAATTCCGCCGCGCGCGCGCCCCAGTTCCAAGCCAGGGCGTCGAATGCCCGCGAGCCCTGTGCCACCCTCACTTTTAGATGCTTCTCCTTGAGAACACGCGGCGAGTCCGAGATGCGCAGCCCGCGCGCACAAAACACCGGCGCCGGATTGCCCATCCCGTGCGGCTCCAGCGCCCGCAACTGCTCGTAAACGGGTCCGTCGAGGTCCGTCAGGCTGATTTCGGCGTCCACCCGCACCGCAGGCTCCAGATCTTCGGGCTTGAGCGCCGTGCGCGCGTAAGCCTCAAAACGCTCTTCCAGTTGCGGGATGCGTTCTGGGTTCAAGGTGAAGCCGGCCGCCTGGGCGTGCCCGCCGAACCGCGTGAACAGATCGCCCGCCGATTCGAGGGCTTTCAGCAGATGAAATCCTGAAATCGAGCGCCCGGATCCCACGCCTTCGCCGTTCTCGACGCCAATCACGAGCGCCGGCCTGTAGTAGCGTTCCGCCAGGCGCTGCGCCACGATGCCGATCACGCCGCGATGCCAGCCGTCTCCGGCGCATACCAGCGAATAACGTTTGGCGTACTCCGGCTGCGCCTCCATCCGCTCCACCGCGCAGTTCGTGATCGTTTCCTCCACCTGCTGGCGTTCCTGATTCAGCCGGTCGAGCCGGGCCGCGATCTCGTCTGCGAGAACCGCGTCCCGGGCGGTGAACAGATCGATGACGTGGCGGGCGCTCTCCATTCGCCCGGCGGCGTTGAGTCGAGGCGCAAGCTGGAAGCCGACGTGTCCCGCCGTCACGATCTCACCGCACCCAATGCCGCACACCTTGATCAGCGCGCGCAAACCGGGCGCCACGGCGCGGCGTAATCCGTCGAGCCCGAAACAGGCAATCACGCGATTTTCGCCCGTCAACGGCACCACGTCCGCGATCGTGCCGAGCGCGACGATTTTCAAGTAGGATTCGAGCAAGCGGGTGGATTTGCCCAGTCCGGCGGCTGCTCCCATCAGGTTCGAGCTAACGGAGATATCCGCCTGGCGCGCCGAGCCGGACTCCCCTGCCGCCGCCGCGATCACAGCGCTTCCGCTGCCCGTGATTCCCAGAAGCGCCTGGGCGAGCTTAAACGCCACGCCCACACCGCACAGGTTCTTGTTCGGATAGCGGCAGTCGCTGCGATGGGGATTCAGGATGGCACAGGCGGGCGGGAGATGATCCTCGGGCAGGTGATGGTCGGTCACGATGCAGTCGAGGCCGAGTTCGCGGGCGCGCCCGATGGCTTCGTGGGCGCGCACTCCCGTATCGACGCTCACCACCAACCGCGCGCCCTGGGCGGCCGCCCGCTCGATCACCTCAGTACGCATGCCGTAGCCGTCGGTCAGCCGATGAGGAATGTGAGTATCGACCGAGGCGCCGAGGGATCGGAGCGCAGTCAGGAGCACGACAACGGCCATGGTGCCGTCCACATCGTAGTCGCCGTAGATGAGGATTTTCTCCTGGCGGGCGATCGCTGCACGCAGGCGCTCGACCGCCACGCCCATGTCCGCCAGCAGCATGGGATCGTGCAGATGATCGAGCCTGGGATGCAGAAATCGGTCGGCGGCGGCAGGATCGCTGTATCCGCGAATACTGAGGAGCCTGGCCACCAGCGGCGTGAGATCCAACTCGCGGCTGAGACGCAGCACGGCCTCGGGATCGGGTTGAGTTTTCGGGAAAATCCAGCGCATCAAAGGACAGATTATCAGGTTCGGACGCGGAACGAGGGGGGAAAGGCGTCAAGCGAGCATTGACCCGCAGGGAAGTTGATTGCACCCATGTTTCTGTCTCAGAATTCGACTTCCGCGCCGCGCCGCTTGCGTATTTAATGGTCCAGAGATTGTCGACTCGCAAATAGTAATACAACGATCGCGCGAAGCCGTCGCGGTCAGGTCAGGGGAGAGGGTCGCGGCTCTTTCTATCGTAAAGTATTCTGGGACAAGGCTGACGACAAGAGCGAGACCTATGACCGTTCATCTTGACATTCCCGAATCCGTGGCCAGAAGCCTGAGGCTAGCCGAGGTCGAGCCGCGTCTGCGAGCCGAACTGGCTGTTGCTCTTTATGCGCAGGGAATCCTTTCCTTCGGCAAGGCGAATGAGTTAGCCGGGCTTTCCCGTACCGCCTTTGCCAACCTTCTCACTGAACGCGACGTCCACCGCCATTACACCGAGGAGGACCTCGCGCAAGACCGGTCCTATGCGCGCCGTCAGTGATACGTCTCAAGTCTC